>JBDZUV010000003.1:48693-51021 GCA_040255345.1 Actinomycetota bacterium
CTTCGCGCGGAGATCGGTGATCTGCGTGGGGAGGTGTCCGCGAATGTCGGTGGGCTTCGCACTGAGCTTGGTGCCCATCGAGGTGAGGTGACTGCGGCGATCGGTGGCCTTCGTGGCGACATGAACACGACGATCGGGGAACTCCGGACTGCAATGAGCCATCAGTTCTACTGGCTCATCGGGGTGCAGATCGCCGTCCTCGCAGTCGTAGTCGCCATCGTCGGCCTGGCCGGCTGAAGCGTCGATCGTCCGCTGCCCGCGGGCACGGCTTGGCTGCCGGGCCGCACGATCAGTGCAGCGACGTGCGCAACCGGTCGGTGATGCCGTGCAGCGCCTCGGCGCCGGGTCGACCGTCGAAGGTCACCAACTCGTCGTCGGCCCGGCCCAGCCACGACTCCACCGTCTCGGTCGCACTCGCGATCCCGTCACCCGCCACCACGATCCGGCGGGCACGGTCCAGCTCGTCATCCGCGATCGTGTCGCCGAGCAACGACGCCAACTCGCCGCCCGTCGGCCCGGCCAGCGTGCGGATCACCGGCAGGGTGTACACGCCCTCGGCGAGATCATGTCCCACCGGCTTGCCCAACTGGGCCTCGGTGGCGGTCAGATCCAGGATGTCGTCCACGATCTGAAAGGCCATGCCGTACGCCCAACCGAACTCGCCCAACGCATCCACTGCCTCGCGGGGTTGACCACTGGTCAGCGCGCCGATCCGGGCCGCGGCACGGAACAGCGACGCGGTCTTGCCACCGATCGACGCGAAGTACTCGTGTTCGGTGCGTTCCGTGCTGTACGCCGTACGCAACTCACCGACCTCGCCCTCACACAGGTGCGCGATCGTCGCCGCCAACAACCCGGCGATCTCGGTCGACAGCGACGCCGCGATCTCCGAGGCCCGGGCCAGCAGGAAGTCTCCGGCGAGGATCGCCCGCAGATTGCCCCAGCGCGCGTTCACACTGTCGGCCTGGCGCCGGATCTCGGCCTCGTCGATCACGTCGTCGTGATAGAGCGAACCCAGGTGCACCAGTTCGACCGCCACCGCACCCGCGACGATCCCGTCGGCCAGAGCGCCGTCGGCGTACCCCGTGGCGCAGGCCCCCGACGCGAGCCCCACCAGCGGTCGTTGCCGCTTCCCCCCGGCGGTGATCAGATGCGACGCCATCTCGGTGAGCAGCGGATCATCGGTGACCACGGCAGCCCGGAGTTCGGACTCGACCCGGGGAAGTTGCGCCTCGATCTGCTCGGCCCGCGTGGCAGTTGGATTCTCGGTCACGGCAATGGGACTCTTCGTCTCGGGGTGCCGCCGATCACGACACTTCGGCGGAGCAGGTGCTGCCGAGAAACCTACCCGGTACGCCGTAGGCTGGAGGATCCCGAACCCAGCCGGTCCGAAGCGGCGGCGCTCATCTGAGTGCGGGTTGTCATCGCCGGGTACACTCTGGGGACGTATCCCTTCTCAGGGAGGATTCTCACCTTGTTCGAACGATTCACAGACCGGGCCCGTCGAGTGGTCGTGCTGGCGCAAGAGGAAGCGCGCCTGCTCAACCACAACTACATCGGCACCGAGCACATCCTGCTCGGCCTCATCCACGAGGGCGAAGGCGTCGCCGCGAAATCGCTGGAGTCACTCGGCATCTCGCTCGAGGCCGTCCGCTCCCAGGTCGAGGAGATCATCGGCCACGGGGGCTCGTCGCCCTCGGGGCACATCCCCTTCACCCCACGCGCCAAGAAGGTGCTCGAGCTGTCGCTGCGTGAAGCGCTGCAGCTCGGCCACAACTACATCGGCACCGAGCACATCCTGCTCGGCCTCATCCGTGAGGGCGAAGGCGTCGCGGCCCAGGTGCTCGTCAAGCTGGGCGCGGACCTGTCGCGGGTGCGCCAGCAGGTCATCCAGTTGCTGTCCGGCGCCGGTGGCGCCGAAGGTGCCGGCGCAGAAAAGGCCGGCGCGACCGCCGGTGGCAGCGGCGAGGCCAGCCCATCGGGTTCGATGGTGCTCGACCAGTTCGGCCGAAATCTCACCCAACTCGCCCGCGACAAGAAGCTCGACCCGGTCATCGGCCGGGTGCGAGAAACCGAACGGGTCATGCAGGTGCTGTCACGTCGCACCAAGAACAACCCGGTGCTCATCGGTGAGCCCGGTGTGGGCAAGACCGCCATCGTCGAGGGCCTCGCCCAGGCGATCGCCATCGACAACGTGCCCGAGACCCTGCACGACAAGCAGCTCTACACGCTCGACCTGGGCGCGCTCGTGGCCGGGTCCCGCTACCGCGGCGACTTCGAGGAGCGCCTCAAGAAGGTGCTCAAGGAGATCCGCACCCGCGGCGACAT
>JBDZUV010000104.1:0-10549 GCA_040255345.1 Actinomycetota bacterium
CGGAGCGCCGCGGTGATGGCGCGTGCCTCACCTCCTCCGGTCGTGTCGACCACGAACACGTCGACCGCCGTGCCCGGCACGGCGAACACGGCTTCGGCGTCACAGGCCAACAGGACCCGTTCGATACCCGAACCGAACCCGATGCCGGGGGTGTCGGGGCCACCCATCTCGGCGACCAGTCCGTCGTAGCGGCCACCGCCGAGCACGGTGGACTGGGCCGCGTCGAGCGCGTCGGAGACGATCTCGAAGGTGGTGTGGGTGTAGTAGTCGAGTCCTCGCACCAGCGAGGGGGCGAGTTCGTGGTCGATGCCCAACTCGTCGAGGCCTGACCGAACTCGTGTGAAATGGGCGCGACCCGCATCGGACATGGTGTCGGTGATCCGGGGAGCATCGGCGACCACGGCCCGGGTGGCGGGCCGTTTGGAGTCGAGGACGCGCATGGGGTGCGTGTCGACCTTTTCCCGATCGGTCGGGTCGAGGGCATCGCGGTGGTCACCGAGCCAGGTGGCGAGCCGTCGGATGTACGCGGCACGGTCGGCTGCGGTTCCCATCGAGTTCACCAGGAGCCGAAGTCGTCGCAGCCCGAGCGACGCGAGGTAGTCCCAGCCCAGCGCGATGACCTCGACGTCGAGGTCGGGGTCGGCCGACCCGATCGCCTCGATGCCGAGCTGATGATGCTGGCGGAAGCGTCCCGCCTGGGGACGTTCATAGCGGAAGCTGGGCGCCGCGTAGAAGACCTTCCACGGGGTGATCGGCCGGTGCTGCACGAAGGCCCGGACGATCGACGCGGTCCCCTCCGGCCGCAACGCGAGGTGGCGGTCGCCCTTGTCGTGGAAGTCGTACATCTCCTTGCGGACCACGTCGGTGCCCTCGCCGACCCGCCGGAACACCCCGATGTCTTCGAACATCGGTGACTGCACGAGCCCGTAACCGGCCAGGGAGACCCCCGTGGCGAAGCGCGCGATCAGGGCTTCCCATCGGGCCGACGCCGGGGGCAGCACATCGCGGGTTCCCACTGGGGCATCGAAGGTCGAGCCGCTCGCCACGACGGCCGAGGTTACCGGAGGCCCCACGATCGACCGGAACCCGGTATCTGGTCGCCGGTCTCTGGTCCGGGTCACGGGGCATTCCCGTGGGACCGGTACGGTTGGGCCGTGGCACCGACGCGGCCTCGGCTCACTTTCGTGACGGTCGTCCTGGCACTGGGCGTGGTGACGGCGTGCTCGACCGGGGATGGCGCCGATGCGACCCCGACGGTCACGACGGGCTCCGTGCCAACGTCGCTCACTCGATCGGCCCCGGCCTTGGTCCCTTCGACGACGCGGCCCGAACCGCCGAGCCGGATCTCGATCAACTTTGCCGGGGACATCAATTTCGAGGACCGACGGGCTCAGCTTCTCGAATCCGATCCCGGGGCGATTCTGGGCGCCATCGCCCCGGTTCTCGCCGACGCGGATCTCACCGTCGTGAATCTCGAGACCGCGCTCACCGGGCGGGGATCACCGGCATCCAAGGCCTTCACGTTCCGCACCGACGCGTCGGCGCTGGACGTGCTGCGCGGTGCCGGAGTGGATGTGGCATCGATGGCGAACAATCACGGGCTGGACTTCGGGCCGGACGGGGTGGCGGACGCGATCGCGGCGTCGACGATGAAGGACTTCCCCGTCATCGGGATCGGGGAGAACGAGGCGCAGGCCTTGGAACCGTATCGTACCACGATCCGCGGCCACCGGGTGGCGGTGATCGCCGCGACCCAGGTACTCGATGACGATCTGATCCCGGCGTGGACTGCGACCCAGGACCATCCTGGCCTGGCATCGGCGAAGCGGGTCGATTCACTCGTGGGACAGGTGCGCCGGGTCCGGCCCACCGTCGACACGCTCGTCGTGTTCCTGCACTGGGGTGTCGAGCGGGATACCTGCCCGAGTCCGAGCCAGCAGGAGCTCGCGTTGCGCTTGGTGGCGGCCGGAGCGGACATCATCGTCGGGGGCCACGCGCACCGGCTCCAGGGCGCAGGCCGGATGGGTGATGCGCTCGTCGGCTACGGCCTGGGCAACTTCGCGTTCTATGCGGGGAGCCCTGAGGCCGCGGCCACGGGGGTACTGAAGGTGCAGACCGGTGGGACCCAGCCTCTCGACTACCAGTGGTATCCGGCCCGGATCGACGGCGGTGGATCGCCCGTACCGCTCTCTGGTCAGGCGGCCCAGGACGCGCTCGAAACCTGGACTGACCTGGGGAGATGCACCGGACTGCGCCCCTGATTGCGGTCGACCCGGTCGCTCCACCCGTCAATCGTCATACGAGCCACCTGCCCGCGGGCACGGGCGTTCAAGCGACATCGAGCTGCCCGCGGGCACACTTGACAGGTCCAGCACTGGGCCGTGCCCGCGGGCACACTTGACATGTCCAGCATTGGGCCGTGCCCGCGGGCACGCTTGACATGTCCAGCACTGGGCGTGCCCGCGGGCACGCTTGACAGGTCCAGCACTGGGCCGGTGCCCGCGGGCACGCCGTCCCCGGCCAGTGGCATCTGACGACTTGCGTGGTGGTACGCGCATCTTCACCCGGGCCTCCCGAAAATCGTGGTGGACGAATGGTTCGCTGATCACGATACGGCGAGGGTGTGACAGCCATGACGGTCATGCCTGTCCGGATGGGCTGGAGGAGACTCCCAGTTGGTGGTCCAGGTTTCGGGTCTGACCGGTCAGTGCGACCCCGGCAGCACCCGGTAGGCGTCGTAGACGCCGTCGATCGTCTTGATCGAACGAAGCAGCGAACCGAGATGCGACGGGTCGGCGAGCTCGAAGTCGAAGCGCATCTTGGAGACCCGGTCACTTCCCATCGAGGCGGTCACCGACATGATGTTGACGTGCTGGTCACCGACGATCGCCGAGACGTCCCGCAACAGGCCCGTCCGGTCGAGTGCCTTGATCTCCACGGTCGCCAGGAACAGGCCGGTAGCCGCGAGATCCCAATCGACGTCCACGAGCCGGGTGGACTGTTCCTGTTCCAGTCCGATCGCGTTGAGGCAGTCCGAACGATGCACCGAGATGCCCCGGCCTCGCGTCACGAATCCGATGATCTCGTCGCCCGGCACCGGCGTGCAGCACTTCGCGAGTCTGATCATCACGTCGTCGAGCCCGTCGACATGCACCCCCACCGAGTCGGTCGACACCGATTGGCGGCGGGTCGTGATCGACGTCGACAACCTCTGATCCGACACCGCCGGGTCGCCGCCACGCAGCTGGCGACCGACCTTGGCGGCGATCGATGCTCCCGACACGTGGTGCTGCCCGAGGGCGACATAGAGCGAGTCGACGTCCACGTAGTTCAACGTCGTGGCGATCTGGGTGAGAATGCCGGGATCGAGCTTCTGCACCGGCAGGCCCTGGCGCCGCAGTGCCCGATTGAGTTCCTCCCGGCCCGATTCGATCGCGTCCTCGCGTCGTTCACGGGAGAACCACTGGCGGATCTTCGACGCCGCGCGCTGGGTCGCCACGAAGTTCAACCAGTCCCGCGACGGACCGGTGCCGGTCGCCTTGGACGTGACGATCGCGCACGTCGCGCCCGATTCGAGCTGGTGGTCGAGAGGCACGAGCCGCCCGTCGACCTGTGCGCCGACACAGGCATGCCCGACCTCGGTGTGGATCGCATACGCGAAGTCCACGGGGGTGGCGCCCTGGGGCAGGGTGAGGATCTCGCCCTGCGGGGTGAACACGTACACCTCTTCGGTGTCGAGGGTCACCCGGAGCGCCTTCATGAATTCGTCGGGATCCGACGTTTCGGCCTGCCAGTCGACGATGCCGCTCAGCCAGGGCATGTCGCCGTTCCTCGGCCCACCTCCATTGGCCTTGTAGGCGAAGTGGGCGGCCGCGCCGAACTCGGCTCGATCGTGCATCTCCTGGGTACGGATCTGCACTTCGAGTGACTTACCGAGCGGCCCGATGACCGTGGTGTGCAGCGACTGGTACAAGTTGAACTTGGGCATCGCGATGTAGTCCTTGAACCGGCCCTGCACCGGTTTCCACGTCGCGTGGATCGACCCCAACGCGGCGTAACAATCGCGCACCGATTCGACGGTGACCCGGATCCCGACCAGATCGAAGATGTCCTCGAAGTCACGGCCCTTGAGCACCATCTTCTCGTAGATGCTCCACAGGTGCTTCGGACGGCCGGTCACTTTCGCCTTGATCCCCAACTCGGCGAGACGGTCGTCGACCTCGCCGAGGACCTGTTCCAGGTAGAGGTCGCGCTCGGGCGCACGCTGGAAGACCATCGCGTCGATCTCGGCGTAGCGCTTGGGATGCATCGTCGCGAACGCCAGGTCCTCGAGTTGCTGCTTGACCTCGGACATGCCCAGCCGGTGCGCGAGCGGTGCGTAGATCTCGAGGGTCTCGTTCGCGATGCGTTCCTGCTTGTCTTCGGGCAGCGCCGCCAGGGTGCGCATGTTGTGCAGCCGGTCGGCGAGTTTGATGATCAACACGCGGAGATCCGACGCCATCGCCACCAGCATCTTGCGGAGGGTCGCGGCCTGTTGGGCCTGGCGCGACTCGAAATGCAGCCCGTCGAGCTTGGTGACGCCGTCGACGATGCGGGCGACCTCTCCACCGAACTCGGCGTCGATGTCGGCCAGTGACACGCCGGTGTCCTCCACCACGTCGTGCAGCAGCGCCGCGGCGATCGTGATGTCGTCGACGCCCAGGTCTGCCACGACCCGGCCGACCGCCAACGGGTGGTTGATGTAGGGCTCGCCCGAGCGACGGTACTGATCCGCATGGGCCCGCGCGGCCACTTCGTAGGCACGTGCGATGCGATCGGTCGGTGCCTTGGGATGCCGCTGGGTGAATGCCGTGACAACGGGCGCGACCTCGACCGGCGGCGCGACGGAGCGCCGCCAGGGGAGGACGCGGGAAACGGTTGCCATGTCCTGATTCTACGGCCGGACGACAACCCGTCGGGCCGACCCAGCGGTCCGGACGTTCATCGATTCAGCGCTTCTTGCCCTGCTTGCGTGGTCGGGGCGGGTGCTTGTCCGAATACGGGCTGGTCGGGGCGGTGGCCCGTGCCGCAGGTGCCGCGCTCGACGGTCCCGATCCGACCGATTCCAGCGATCCGTCACCGGCATCGGTCCCGCCGGGCTGCCCGCTCCCCCCGGTGGCGGGGCGGTCGTTCACCGGATCGACCGCCTTGGCCCGGCGCGCCAGCACGTTCTCACGAATCTGCGTGTTGCGAGGTTCGCGTTCTTTGAGCCAGGCGACGATCGGGGCCGCGATGAACACCGACGAGTACGCACCCAGGATCAGGCCGACGAACAGCGCCAGCCCGAACTCTTCGAGGGTCACCGCGCCCAACACGCCGGCGCCGATGAACAGGATCGAAGCCACGGGCAGCACAGCCGACAACGTGGTGTTGATCGAGCGCATGAACGTCTGGTTCAGCGACAGGTTCATCATGTCGGTGTAGGTCATGTCCCCCTGCAGGGTCATGTGCCGCTCGTTGTCCTTGACCTTGTCGTACACGACGATCGTGTCGTACAACGAGTAACCCAGGATGGTCAGGAAGGCGATGACGGTCCCGGGCGTGACTTCGAACCGGAAGATCGCATACACCGCCACCGACAGGAACAGGTCGTGGAGCACCGCGATGATCGCGCTCAGCGCCATCCGCCATTCGAGTTGCCACGAGATGTAGATCGCGATCGCGATGAAGAACACGATCAAGGCTCGCAGCGCGCTCTTGGACACGTTCGCGCCCCATGACGGGCCGACTTCGCTCTGGTTCGCCGAGATGGTGGCGGGTGGCTTGCCGGTCGCCTCGGCCATGGCCGCGACCGCCTTGGGCGCGTCGACACCGGTACCGACCTCGACGCGGATCGTCGCGTCCGACCCCTGATTCAGGGTCTGGATCCGCGCGTCACCGGCATCCACCGTCTTCAGCGCATCCCGGACGGTGTCGGTGTTGGTCCCCGCCGCCGGGAACTGCCACGCGGTTCCACCCCGGAAGTCGATCCCCAACTCCAGGCCCCGCAGACCCAGGCTGAATCCGCCCAGCACGAGCAGGATCGCCGACAAGACGAACGCGACTCTCCAACCGACGCGGAAGTCGACGTCGTCCTCGAACGAGTAGAGGCGTCGCAGCAGGCTCACGCCGTGGCCTCCGCGGCGGTCGCGCCACCCACGGTGGCGGCACCACGATGGTGCGCACGAACACCCAGCAGGCCGGGTCGGCTGTTGAAGTACGGGCGGTTGGCCAGCCAGTACACGACGGGCCGCATGAAGAACCACGAAGCCAACAGGTCGATCAAGGTGGACAGACCGAGGTAGAACGCGAATCCACGGACCGAACCGACGGTGAGCAGGTACAGGATCACCGCGCCGATCAGCGACACGAAGTCGGCCGACACGATCGTTCCCCAGGCCACCTTGAACGACGACTGCACCGTGCCCCGCAGGGTTCTGCCCTTGGTCATGTCTTCGCGGAGGTGCTCGTAGAACACCACATTCGAGTCGACCGCGACCCCGACCGACACGATGATGCCGGTGATGCCGGCCAACGTGAGTGCCAGACCGTTGTGTGCACCCAGGTACGAGATCACCACCCAGAGGTATCCCGTGGAGGTGGCCAACGAGAGGATCGCCACCAGGCCCAGCAGTCGGTAGAAGACGAGCATGTAGAGCGCCACGAGCGCGAGCCCGACGAGACCGGCGACGATCCCGGCATGCAAGGAATTGGCACCGAGGGTGGCCGACACCGTTTCGAGCGTGGCCGGCTGGAACTCGACGGGCAGCGCACCGTAGCGGAGCTGCAGCGCGAGCGCATCGGCGGTCTTGTGGGTGAAATTGCCGGTGATGACGAAGCCGTTCGGATTCTTCGGCAGGTCGATGGCATTCACCGTCGGGGCCGAGATGACGGCGCCGTCGAGCACCATCGCGATGGCGCCCCGCTGTCCGCCCGCATCACCATTGCGGATCGGCGGGCAGGTGTCCTTGCCCGAGAAGCATTCGTTGAAGGCGTCGTTGACCTCGGTCTTGTGACTGTTCTTGACCTTGACGTTGACCTCCCACTGACCGGTCTGGGAGTTGAGCTGCGCTTCGGCACTCGACAGCACGGTTCCGTCGAAGAGCACCGGCCCCAGCAGGTACCGCTGCCCGTCGCCGGTGTAGATCTTCGCCCCGGGATGCTGAGCCATGTAGGCCTTGAGTTGGTCCTCGACGCTCAGGGTGGTGGTCGGTGCGCCCGCGGTGGTCGGCGGCGCCGTCGTCGACGCGCTCGGGGTCGTCGTCGGCGGGGTCGTCGTCGCGGTGGGCGCCCGGTAGGCGACCGGGTCCACACCGGCCGCATCCGGCGCGACCCCCAGCGACTTCTCGTTCGTGCCGGATGACGCCGCGGTCGTCGCGGGGGCGGAGCTCGCCGGTGCCGAGGACGCCGGAGTCGAGGACGCCGGTGCCGCGGTGGTGGCCGATGGCGTGGTCGTTCCCGGTCTGGTCGTTCCCGGCGTGCTCGTCGCCGGGGTCGCCGGGCCGAGATCCGCGAGCACCTGATGGAACTGCAGTTTGGCGGTCGTGCCGATGATCTTCTTCGCCCGCTCCTGGTCGGCCTTCGACTTCAGACCGGGGAGCTGCACCACCACGGTGTGTCCCGAACGGACGACGTCGGGCTCGGCGATCCCCAAGCCGTCGACCCGGTTCCGGATGATGTTCGCCGCTTCGGTCACCGCGTCGTTGGTGGTCTTGGTCCCCTCTTTGGGGATCAGTGTCGCCGACAGTCCGCCCTGGAGGTCGAGGCCGAGCACCGGGCTCCAGCCGAACCCGAAGGTGCAGGCGAGCCCGACCACGAGCAGGACCATCCACACGGCGAGCGATCCCAGGCCCTTCTTCTTCATCGCTGACCTCGGCGCAGGCTGGTTCCGAGAAGGCCGGAGTCGGGCGAACCGGTTCGTCGCGAACCGGTCGATCGAGGCCTCCGTCGCGCTGACTCGACCCGCCTGCAGACGCGGCCACCGGCGAGTCGTCCTGTGTTGGGCACGGCACGCCACATTAGTGTCCGGGTGCGAACGCGGACGATACCGGCGGCGAACGTGGCCCGTCGGCGACGATCAGTCGAACAGCGCGTCGGGACCAGGGCGGGCTGCGGGGACCTGGAGTCCCAGATGGGCCCATGCGGCAGGGGTGGGCACCCGGCCGCGGGGTGTCCGCATCAACAACCCCTGTTGGATGAGGAACGGTTCGTAGACGTCCTCGACGGTCTCGCCGGGTTCGGCGACGCTGATCGCCAGGGTCGACAACCCCACCGGACCACCGCCGAAGCGGTTGCACAAGGCATCGAGGATGGCCCGGTCGACCTTGTCGAGACCCAGGTCGTCGATGCCGAACAGCTTCAGGCCGGCGCGGGCGGCGTCACGGTCGATCACCCCCTCAGCGCGCACCTCCGCGTAGTCCTGGACCCGACGCAGCAGACGGTTCGCGATCCGGGGCGTCCCCCGGGACCGCCGCGCGATCTCCGCCGCGCCGTCCGGTTCGATCGGCACCCCCACGATGTCGGCGGCACGCCGCACGATCGCCTCGAGATCACCGGTCGCATAGAAGTCGAGTCGGGCCACGAGCCCGAAGCGGTCGCGGAGCGGACCGGTGATCAGGCCGGTGCGGGTGGTGGCGCCGACGAGCGTGAAGCGGGGCACATCGAGACGGATCGACCGTGCCGCCGGCCCCTTCCCCAGCACGATGTCGAGCTGGAAGTCCTCCATCGCCGGATACAGCACCTCCTCCACCGCCCGCGAGAGCCGGTGGATCTCGTCGATGAAGAGCACGTCACCATGCTCGAGCTGGCTCAGGATCGACGCGAGGTCGCCGCCCCGTTCCAGCGCCGGTCCGGACGTGACGTGCAGTGCCGCGTCCATCTCCTCGGCCACGATGCCGGCGAGGGTGGTCTTACCCAGTCCGGGTGGGCCGGCGAAGAGCAGATGGTCGGCCGGGTCGCCCCGTCGTCGTGCGGCCTCCAACACGATCTTCAGGTGCTCCTTGAGTTCGGATTGCCCGATGAACTCATCGAGATGGCGGGGCCGGAGTGACATCTCCTCGACGAGTTCGTCGTCGCGGGATTCCGCACTGATGATGTCCTCGCGGGTCACCGGCGACCTCTCACCGGACCGGGCCGAGTTCGCGCAACGCGCGCCGCAGCGCCTCGGCGACGTCGGGTGCGTTGCGCACCCGATCGGCTGCCAAGGCGCCGGTGATCTCGTCGCCTCGGTAGCCGAGACCCTCGAGTGCGGCGTGCACGTCGGTCAGCATGCCCGATCCAGTGGTGCTCGCGGGCACGGTCGCCGCACCGTCGGGTGGACCCAACCGGGACTTCAGCTCGATCAACAGCCGTGCCGCGGTCTTCTTGCCGACACCGGGAACCAGGCACAGACCGGCGGTGTCCTCGTCGGCGACGATGCGGGCCAGCTCGCCGGGGGCGTGCACCGACAGGATCGCGAGCGCCAGAGCCGGCCCGACCCCGTGCGCGCCCAGCAACGCCTCGAAGGTGACCCGCTGGGAGCGGTCGACGAATCCGTACAGGCACTGGGTGTCGTCTCTGATGTGGTGGTGGATCCACACGAACACCTCGTCGCCCACGTCACCGAGGGCGAACGCCGCGGCGGGACCCATCACCGCCCGGTAGCCGAGACCGCTGCCGGCCACTTCGATCAGGACCTCGCCGCCGGTGTCACGATCGACGAGGGTCCCGCGCAGTGAGCCGATCACCGGGTCACTCCACCGGCGGCACGGCGTGGCGCGACCCGCGACGAGCGCGTCGAGGTGGCCGCCACCGAACGCCGCAACCCGAGATGGGCGAGGTGGCACAGCGCCAGCGCGGCGGCGTCCGCCGCATCGGCGGGCTTGGGCACCACCTCGAGGCCGAGGAGGGTCTTGACCATCGTCTGCATCTGGATCTTGTCGGCGCCGCCGTGGCCGGCGACGGCCAGCTTGGCCTCGTTCGGGGAATATTGCGCGACCTCGATGCCGCGGGATGCCGCTTCGGCCATCGCAAGTCCACTCGCCTGGCCGACCGACATGGCCGTACGGGCGTTGCTCTGGAACAGGACACGTTCGATCGCCAGGGCATCGGGCGTGAAGTCGTCGAACACCGATCGCAGCTCGGCCTGGAGTTCGGCGAGTCGGTGTGGGAGCTCGTCGCTCGGCGAAGTGCGGATCACCCCGATCGCCACGGCATGGGGGCCCGATGCGGTCTTCTGGATACAGGCATACCCGCAGCGCGACACGCCCGGATCGATTCCCAACACGAACATCTGTACGACCCTAGTCGGGGCGGTGGGACCGGCCGTGGATGCCCGTGGTCGGCTCACGGTACAGAATGGCGACGATATGCCGATTGAGAACCAGATGTCGACGACCGAGAACCGACCGACCACCATCGACCCCACGCCGGCGGTCGAGTTGCGCGGGGTCCACCAGAGCTTCGGCGACAACCCCGCGTTGGTCGACCTCGACCTGTCCGTTCCGGCCGGTTCGATCACCGTGCTGCTCGGACCCAACGGCGCGGGCAAGAC
>JBDZUV010000105.1:0-10384 GCA_040255345.1 Actinomycetota bacterium
GGCCATCGCGTCGATGCCCCGGTCCGCGACGAGGCGACGACGGATCTCGGCCTCGATCTCCTTCTTGAGCTGGTCGATCCGTGACTCGAACTCGTCGCGGGTGAGGCGTTCCTCGAGGTTGGACCGAGGCTGTCCCTCGGCCTGTGAGCTCTCGAGCAGGCGGGCCATGACCGCGTCGAGGTCGAGGTTCCGCAGTGTGCGGTACAGGTAGTAGGTGCCCCCGACGGGTCGCCCCGGTTCCATGCCGGCGAAACGACGGACCGCCTGGCGGGCGATGGCCCGCATCATCGTGTCGTCACCACGCAACAGCGACTGGTACAGCATCTCGGCGAGCTGTTCGGCACTCAGCGGCTCCCCCGCGCCCCCCTGACCTTGGCCCTCGCCCTGTCCGTCACCCTGGTTGCCCTGCATCTCGTCGAGCAGATCGTCGAGGGCGTGGCCGGATTCGTCGTCGATCTGCCAGGCGGAACCGCGCATCGAGAAGTACACCTCGAACACGGTTTCGAAGGTGCGCCAGTGGGCGTGGTTCTTGACCAGCGTGGCGGCGAGCGCGTACTTGAAGGTCTCGCGGTCGCCGACGGGGATCTGCTCGACCGCCCGCATCGCGTCGATCGATTCGGTGAGGCTGACGGGCAGCCCGGCGTCGCGCAGTTCGGCGATGAACCCGGTCAGCAGCTCGAAGATCGGGCGGCCGTCGGCGAGCACCGCGACGTCGCTGCCACCGCCGTCGGCGGCGGGCTGCCGTCCGGGCGAGTCGTCGGACACGGCGTCGTTCAGCGTCGGCCGACGCCGGGCGCGCCGACCGCTGGCGGGTTGGCGACGAGTTCCTTGACGGCCTTGGCGATGTCGGACTGGTACTTGAGCAGGATGCTCGCGGTGGAGGCGGCGGTCTCCTCGTCGACGTGGTCGACGCCGAGCAGCACGAGGGTGCGGGCCCAGTCGAGGGTCTCGGACACCGACGGCGACTTCTTCAGCTCCAGCGAGCGGATCGACCGCACGATGCGGGTGATCTCGTCTGCGAGCGATTCGGTCACCTCGGGCACCTTGGTGAGGATGATCTGCTTCTCGCGCTCCATCTCGGGGTAGTCGATGTGCAGGAACAGGCAGCGACGCTTGAGCGCCTCGGAGAGTTCACGCGTGTTGTTCGAGGTGAGAAACACCATCGGGATCTGCTTGGCCTCGATCGTGCCGAGCTCGGGAATCGACACCTGATAGTCCGAGAGGATCTCGAGCAGCAGCGCCTCGGTCTCGACCTCGACCCGGTCGACCTCGTCGATCAGCAGCACGACCGGATCGTCGGCCCTGATCGCCTCGAGCAGTGGCCGGGTGAGCAGGAAGTCGTCAGAGAAGATGTCGGTCTCGACGTCGGCCCAGGTGGAGCCGTCATTGCGTTCGGCCTGGATCCTCAGAAGCTGCTTCTTGTAGTTCCACTCGTACAGGGCCTTGGATTCGTCGAGACCCTCGTAGCACTGCAGCCGGATCAGGCGTGACCCGGTCATCTCGGCGACCGACTTGGCGAGTTGGGTCTTGCCGGTTCCGGCGGGGCCTTCGACGAGGATCGGCTTGCCGAGGCGGTCGGCCAGGTACACGATGCCGGCGATGCCTTCATCGGCGAGATAGTCGACCTTGGCCAGGGCCTCGGTGACGGCGGGAACGGATTCGAATCTCGGTTCGGCCATGCGTCAGAGGGTATCGGGCGACTTGACCGCGGGGTCAATCAGTATCGCTCCCACCCTCATCGGAACTTGTCGCAGTTGCTCCCGTTTTCCGGCACCAACTGCGACAACTTCACGGATGATCGGCCGGGCCAACCGTGCCGGACGGGGGTCGGCCGGGTGGGAGTCCTAGCAGGCGTCGGGGCCGGGCGGCACGTCACCGCGGGTCTGGCCGGTACCGCGCACCACGAACTTGGCGGTCGTGAGCTGTGCCAGGCCCATCGGCCCGCGGGCATGCAGCTTCTGGGTCGAGATCCCGATCTCGGCGCCGAAGCCGAATTCGGCACCGTCCACGAACCGGGTCGAGGCGTTGACGAGCACCGCCGCGGCGTCGACCTCGCGGGTGAAGCGGTCCGCGGCGGTGAGATCGCCGGTCACGATCGCTTCGGAATGGCCCGAGCCGTACCGGGTGATGTGGTCGATGGCCTCGTCGAGCGAGTCGACCACGCGCACGGCGAGCTTCAGGTCGAGGAACTCACTCGCCCAGTCGTCCTCGGTCGCCGCCGTCGCGCCGGGCAGGTCGGCACGGGCCCGTTCGTCACCGACCAGGGTGACGCCGTCGAGCTGCGGGCCGAGCCGGGTGAGAAAGTCATCGGCGACCGCGGCGTGCACCAACAGCGTCTCGGCGGCGTTGCACACCGAGGGACGTTGCATCTTGGCGTTGACGGCGATGCGCGCCGCCATGTCCAGGTCGGCGGCGGCGTCGACGTAGACGTGGCAGTTGCCGTCGCCGTCGATGACGGTGGGCACGGTGGCATTGGCGAGGATCGACGAGATCAGCGACGGTCCGCCGCGGGGGATGAGGACGTCGATGTGGTCGCGGAGCTGCATGAAGGCCACCGCGGCCTCGCGGCTGGTGTCCTCGACGAGGATCAGCGCGTCGGCGGGAAGCCCGACTGCGGCATAGGCGTCACGCAGGACCCCCGCGATCGCCCTGTTGGATTCGATCGCACCGGAGGAACCCCGCAGAAACGCGGTATTGCCCGACTTCAGGCACAGCCCGGCCGCGTCGGAGGTCACGTTCGGGCGGTTCTCGTAGATGATCGCGACCACACCCAGGGGCACCCGGACCCGTTCGATCCGCAGACCGTTGGGTCGGACCCACCCGTCGAGCACCTCCCCTACCGGGTCACCGAGGGCCGCCACGTCGCGCAGGCCGTCGGCCATCGACGCGACCCGGGAGGCGTCGAGGCGCAGCCGGTCGATGACGGTCGCCGAGACGCCGTCGGCTTCGGCTCGGGCCACGTCGGCAGCGTTGGCGGCGAGGATCTTCTCGGTGGCGGCCACGAGTGCGTCCGCGCCGGCGAGCAGGGCAGCGTTCTTGGCGGCGGTCGAGGCGACGGCGAGCGTGCGGCTCGCGGCCTTGGCACGGGAGCCGAGTGCGTCGAGGTCGACGCCGACGGCGGCAGCGGGTTCGGTGGTGACGGTCACGTCGCCGAGCCTACCGGTCTCTCCTCGACCCGGCCCCGCCGCGACCGGCGCCGCGACCGGGCGCATCGCACCTACCCGGGCCACGCGTGAAGACCCGAAGACGATCGGGAGCCGACGTCGCGCTGCGTCCTGATCACCGCATGGCTCCGCGCCACCGGCAACCCCGTGGAGTCCGTAAAATGGCGAACGATGGACGACGACGCCGCTCCCGGCGAACCCGCGCTCGGGCTGCACGCGCACTCGGCACCACGACGTGTCGAGTCGACGGCTGGGCCGCTCGCCAGGCAGGCGACCGGTTCTGATGCCGAGGCGATGGGCGCGATGTTCGCCCGCGCGTTCGCAGATGATCCGGTCTGGACGTGGATGTGCAAGTCGAGGATCCGTCGCTTCACCCGCCTGGCCGCCCCGTTCTTCGCGACCGAGACCCGCCAGTACCTTCCCACCGATTCGGCGTGGACGGTGCCCGGCGCGAGCGCTGGGGCCCTCTGGGCGCCACCGGGTGCCTGGAGGACGTCGCTCGCGGACATGGCCCGGTGGGCGCCCAGCGCGCTGCGCCTCTTCGGGGTGCATCTGCCCCGTTCGCTCTCCGCACTGGCCGTGGTCGACAAGGTCCACCCCCGTGAACCCCATTGGTACCTGGCGTTGTTGGGCACCGATCCCGACCGCCAGGGCACCGGCCTGGGTTCCGCGGTGTTGCGCCCCGTGCTGGACGGATGCGACGAAGAGGCGCTGGGGGCCTATCTGGAATCGTCGAAGGAAGCGAACGTGAGCTTCTACGAACGGCACGGATTCGAGGTCACGGGCCGCATCGAGTTGGGACGTGGACGAGCCGGTCCACCGATGTGGACGATGTGGCGCGAACCCCGGGTTCCCTCGCGCTGACCACACCGGGCCGCTCGCTCGGCCACTGGTAGCTTGACCCTCCATGGCGTGCCCAGACGATCCCGGCGCGCCCGAGCGGCCGGACCCGGCCGCGGCGGGGTCGGCGCCGTTGCTGCCCGACGACCCGGCGCCGGCGGATCCCGTCGAGCCCCTGCACACCCTGGCCGATGACATCGACACCGCCGCGCGGCATGCCGTGTCGGAAGCCGACGACGAGAGCCGGTCCGGGACGACCGGCGGGCGGGACCAGGACCCACACGCCGACCCAGACTCTGAGCCAGACCCGGACCAGGACCCTCACGCCGACCCAGACTCTGAGCCAGACTCGGACCCGGACCCAGCCGCCCCTCCCGGCGATGACCGGGCCGAACTGCGAGGCGTGTCGCAGTTGGTGCGCTCGTCGTCGATCGTGGGGGCGGGCACGCTGCTCAGCCGCATCTCGGGGCTGGTACGCACCGTCGCGATCGCCGCCGTGCTGGGTGCCCACACGCTCGCGGATGGCTACAACCTGGCGAACACCACACCCAACATGATCTACGACCTGCTGTTGGGCGGGGTGTTCACGGCCACGTTGGTGCCCGTGTTCGTCGACCATCACGTCCACCGCGACGACGAGGGCGACTCGGCGGTGATCACGGTGCTGGTCACCGGTCTGATCGTGCTCACGGCCGTGGCTATGGTGGCGGCGCCGTGGATCTTCGGGCTCTACACCTGGAACATCGACTCGTCCGCCGAGCGGGCAGCGATCATCGACGTCGGCGTTCCGTTGTTGCGCTGGTTCCTCCCCCAGATCCTGTTCTACGGGTTGACCGCGTTGGCCTCGGCCATGTTGAACGCCCGGCGCTCGTACCTGGCGCCGGCCTTCGTGCCGGCGCTCAACAACGTGGTGGTGCTGTGTTTTCTCGCGGCCTTCTGGCGGGTTGGCGGGGTGGCCCCGTCCTCGGCCGAGGTGCTCGGCGATCCGGTGTTGCTGGTCTTGCTGGGTGGGGGCACCACGGCGGGCATCGTGGTGATGGCCGTCGCGCTGTGGCCGGCACTGGTCCGGGCCGGGATCCGGCTGCGTCCCCGTTTCGACTGGCGGCACCGGTCGATCCGTCAGGTGTTCCGCCTGTCGGGCTGGACGTTGGCGTACACGCTGGCGAACCAGGTCGCGCTCGCGGTGGTGCTGGCGTTGGCGGCGTCGATCGAAGGGTCGGGCCACGTCACCGCCTACACCTACGCGTTCATGTTCTTCCAGTTGCCCAACGGGCTGTTCGCGGTGTCGTTGATGACCACGACCGAACCCGAGATGGCCCGGGCGGTGACCGCAGGCGACACCGCCGGATTGCGCCGCCAGTTCGCCTCGGGGTTGCGGCTGGTGTTGTTGGTGCTCATCCCCGCCTCGGCGGCGATGGCGGTGCTGGCCCACCCGGTGGTGAACGCGCTGCTCGGCCACGGCGGCTACCGCGACGACACTGCTCTCACCGGCACGCTGTTGATGCTGTTCTCGTTGGGACTGGTGGGCTACTCGGTGTACCTGTACGCGCTGCGCTGCTTCTACGCGCAGAAGAACACGCGGACGCCGTTCTTCATCAACCTCGTCGAGAACACGATCAACGTCGTGTTGGCGTTCGCCCTCGTCGGCCGCTGGGGCGCCGAAGGCCTGGTGGTCGCCTTCTCGCTCGCCTATTCGGTCGCGGCGGTGCTGGCGCTCGTGGCGGTGCGCCGCACCACCGAGGGGATCGAGGGCCGGGTGGTGTGGAACACGACCTGGCGCACACTCGTCGCCACCGCGCTGATGGCGACGGTCGGCGCCGCGGTGACGGTGACCATGGGTACCCCGCCGGGGTTCGGGTCACTTCCCGTACTGGTGGTGGCCGGCGGGGTGATCGGTGGGGTGTTCCTCGTCGCCGCCTGGCGATTGCGCATCCCCGACATCGACACCGCCCTCGATCGGTTCCGACGGAGGAGCACGGGTTGACTTGACCGGCCCCCGACCGCTACTTCTCGCCGTGACGGTGACGCTCACCGTTCTGCTCACGGGCTGTTCCATCGGGTCGTCGTCGGACACGGAGCTTCGCCCGGGACGCTTCGACAGGATCATTCCCGCACCGATGGAGGTCACGCACGGAGCGGGGACGTTCACGTTGTCGGGCGACACGACGATCACGGTGGAACCGGGCGCCGAGGAGTCTGCCGACGCGGTGGCACTCCTGCGGGAGATCGTCGAAGCGGGCACGGGGTTCACGCTGCCTGTCGTGGATGCATCTGCGGGTACGGCCGGCGACTCCGATGTCGGGAACCGCATCGTGTTCACACGGTCGGCCGGTGGCGCTCGCCCGGCCGAGGCCAGCGACGGGCACGCGGGGGCGGGGGCGGGGGCGCCGACGGTCGCGTCAAACGACGCGACCGGGATGGACGGTGACCAGGTCGCACCCTTCGTCGTGCCGCCGGTGGTCGCCGACGAGGGCTATTCGCTCGAGGTCGTTCCGCAGCAGGTCACCGTCAGCGCCGCGGGCCCCGAAGGATTCGTCTGGGCCGTGCAGACGTTGCGCCAGATTCTTCCCGAGCAGATCGAATCGACCGGTCACATCGGGGGCACCTGGCAGATTCCGGTGGGAACGGTGACCGATCTCCCCCGCTATGAGTGGCGAGGTTTCCTGGTGGACGTCGCCCGTCACTTCCAGCCGGTGGAGAAGCTCGAGGCGTTCATCGATCTCGCGTCGGCCTACAAGTTCAACCGATTCCACCTGCACCTCACCGATGACCAGGGCTGGCGGATCGAGATTCCCGGCCATCCCGAACTCACCGAGGTAGGTGCCTCGGCCGAGATCGGGGGTTCGGGCGGTGGTGGCTACTACACCACCGACCAGTTCCGGCGGATCGTCCGGTACGCGCAGTCCCGCGGGGTGACGGTCGTGCCCGAGATCGAGATGCCGAGTCATTCGCTGGCGGCGATCACGGCGATCCCGTCGTTGCGGTGTCCCAGCGCCGACGGTGACGCGGACGAACCCGACTACGACCCGGAATCGAGCCCGGCACACCGGAACCTGTGCCCCACCGACGAGGCCACGTTCACCTTTCTCGACACCGTGATCGGCGAGGTCGCGGCGATGACGCTCGGCCCGTACCTGCACGTCGGTGGCGACGAGGCGTTCGGGATGCTGGTTCCCGACTACTTTGCGTTCGTCGACCGGGCCACCTCACTGGTGCACCGCCACGGGAAGTCGCCGGTGGGTTGGGCCGAGATCGCCGTCGGCCAGTCCGAGCCCACGGCGCTGCTGCAGTCGTGGACCGATCCGCACCCGTCCATGAACGAACCGTGGGCGGCGGCGCCGGGGGTGATCGCGTCACCTGCGGCACTCACCTACATCAACGCCACCTACGACGAGGGCGCGAAACGCGAACGAATCGGCTGGGTCGGAGTCGATCCGTTGTCCACCGAGAAGGCCTACGACTGGGATCCAGAAACCCATTTCACCGCGGTACCCGATGTGACCGTGGTCGGTCTCGAGGCGTGTCTGTGGGGTGACCACATTTCGGACCGGTCGAAGATGGACGAACTGGTGCTGCCTCGTCTGCCCGGCTACGGCGAGCTGGGCTGGTCGCCACGCTCGACGCATTCCTGGGCCGATTACCGGGTCCGCCTGGCGACGCATGCGCCGCGCTGGGACGCCTGGGGCCTGCGCTACTACCGGGATCCCACGGTGCCGTGGGCCGACACCCTGACCGCGGACGACCGCTGAGAGCGCTGCGCTCTGGTGGCAGCGACCGAGCTCGCCGACCTGGACCGGAAAGCTTCGGCGTCCGGGCACGCGGGTGGAATCGGCAGGGCGCGCGCCGAGGGCGCAACACCAGACGGTTCAGGAACAAAGGGTTCCGTGACTCACGGTTCAGCGGTCGGCGAGTATGACCAGGTCGTCGCGGTGGATCACCACGCCGGCGGAGTCGCCGTCGAGCTCGGCGGTGTGGCGACCTGCGGCGGCGCGGGCCGCGGCGGCATCCATGCGGGCGAGCCCCTTGGCGACGACCTCACCCGATGGACCGACCACCTCGACGGCGTCGCCGACGGCGAAGCTCCCGCCGATGTCGATCATGCCCGCGGGCAGCAGCGACCGCCGCCCGACCACCAGGGCTCGCACCGCACCCTCGTCGATGCCGATGGTACCTCGGCGGGGGCGGGCGAAGGCGATCCAGAGTTTGCGGGCCGACAGGCGCACGTCGCCCGGGGTGACGGTGGTTCCGGTGCCGGGGGTCCCGGCAACGGCGTCCGCGAGCACGTCGGGGCGTGATGCCCGGGCGATCACGGCCCGCACCCCACTGAAGGCGGCGATCCGTGCGGCGGCGAGCTTGGAGGCCATGCCTCCCGATCCCCGCCTGGTGCCGGCGCCGCCGACCTGGGCGTCGAGGTCGTGGTCGGTGGCGCTCACCGCTTCGATCAGGGTGGCCTCGGCGTCGAGCCGAGGGTCGGCGGTGAACAGTCCGGCGGTGTCGGTCAGCAACACGAGTGTGTCGGCCTTGATCAGATGCGCCACCAGCGCGGCGAGCCGGTCGTTGTCGCCGAAGCGGATCTCGTCGTCCGCGGTGGCGTCGTTCTCGTTCACCACGGGCACCACGCCGAGCTCGATGAGCCGGGTCAGCGTGTTGCGGGCCTGGAGGTACTGGTCGCGCACACCGAAGTCGAGGGGGGTGAGCAGCACCTGGCCGGCCACGAGGCCGTGTTCGGCGAGTGCCCCTTCGTAGGTGGCCATGAGCCGTGACTGACCGACCGAGGCGAGCGCCTGCAGGGTGACGGCGTCGTCGGGGCGGGCGTCGCCGCCGAGCCCGAGCGCGGTCAGCCCCGCAGCGATCGCGCCGGAGGTGACGATCACCACGGTGTGCCCGGATGCGCGCACATGGGCCACCCCGGCGCAGAACTTGGCGATCGCCGCTTCGTCGACGCCACCGTCACCGGTGGTGACCGACGACGATCCGATCTTGGCGACGACGATGTGAGGTACCGGGTCGCTCATCAGCCGTCCTCGAGGTAGTCGAACGCGAAGTCGTCGATGAGTACGGTGTCTCCCTCTTTCGCTCCGGCTTTGAGGAGTGCCCGGTCGACGCCGAGTCCCCGGAGTCGGTCCTGGATGTAGTCGACCGCATCGGGAGCCGAACGGTTCACGAGGGCGACCGCCCGTGCCGCGCTGCGGCCGGTGACCTCCCAGGTGCCGTCGTCGTGGTGTTCGATTCCGACGTCTTCGACGAGCGGACGGTGGACGACGAAGCCGACGTCTCCGATCGTGGGCTGTTGGATGCGAGCGGCGTCGACCATCGTGGCGAGACGACCGACGAGCTCGGCGAGTCCGTCGCCGGTGACCGCCGAGACACACAGCGGAGCCCTCGGACCGAGGGTGGCGACTCCAGAGGCGTCCGAGAGCCCATCGCTTTCGGGCCCATCGCCTTCGGGCCCATCGCCTTCGGGCCCATCGAAACGCGCGAGCTCGCGGAACTGCCCGAGCACCTCGTCGGTGGCGAGGTCGGCCTTGCTGCCGATGACGACTCGGGGCCGTTCCACCAGTTCGGGCCGGTAGGTGCCGAGTTCGCCGAGCAGGATCGCGAGCTGTTCGGCCGGGGTGTGCTCTGCGGTAGGTGACAGGTCGATGAGCACACACAGCACCCGAGCACGTTCGATGTGGCGTAGAAAGTCGAATCCCAGGCCTTTGCCGTGGCCGGCACCTTCGATCAGGCCGGGGATGTCGGCGACGACGTAATCCCAGTCGTCGCCCCGCACGACGCCGAGGTTGGGCTCGAGCGTGGTGAAGGGGTAGTCGGCGATGCGTGGTCGGGCCGCGGAGATGCGGGAGATCAGCGTCGACTTGCCGACGTTCGGAAACCCGACGAGGGCGACGTCCGCCAGCAGCTTGAGTTCGAGATTCCACCAGCGTTCCTCGCCGAGTTCGCCGAGTTCCGCGAAGCTGGGAGCCCGTCGCTTGTTGGCGAGAAATCGGGCGTTTCCCCGGCCGCCTTCGCCCCCGCGCGCAGCGCGCCACCGTGATCCCGGTTCAGACAGGTCCGCGATGGTTTCGCCCTCGGCGTTCTTCACGATCGTGCCCACGGGCACGATCACCGTCTCGCCGCGTCCGTTGCGACCATGCTGCTTCTTGCCACGACCGGCGACACCCTTTTCGCCGCGCCGGTGCGGATGGTCCTTGAAGGCGAGCAGCGACGAGACGTTGGTGTCCGCGACCAACCACACGTCACCGCCATCACCGCCGTCACCACCGTCGGGGCCGCCACGGGGCACGTGGGCCTCGCGGCGGAACGACACACAGCCGTTGCCGCCGTCGCCGGCCTTGGCGTGCAGTTGTGCTTCGTCGACGAACCCGGCCATGAGCCCA
>JBDZUV010000106.1:0-10317 GCA_040255345.1 Actinomycetota bacterium
CGAGGTTCACCCGGGCGTCGGCCCCTTCCCGCCGGGCCCGTCGGGAGGCCACGGCCGACGCGACCTCCAGCGAGGTGAGCAGATGGCGTCCGTCCCCGGCGGCCAAGGTCACCAGGTGGCGCGCCGCGTCGTCGTCGACGGTCACCGCTTCGGCGGCCGCGCCCCGCGCGAGCAACTCGTGCAGCGCGTCGTCGGTGAGCGGCTCGAGCCGGAACAGTGTGGACCGGCTCATCAGGGGCGGGTTGACCTCGAAGTGGGGATTCTCGGTCGTCGCCCCGATCAACACGATCAGCCCCGATTCGACCGCAGGCAGCAGCGCATCCTGTTGGGACTTGGTGAACCGGTGCACCTCGTCGAGGAACAGGATCGTGCCCTGGCCCCGCTCCCCGAGTCGCTCACCTGCCCGGGCGAGCACGGCGCGCACGTCGGCGACGCTCGCCGACACCGCCGACAACGACTCGAACACCTTGGCGGTCGTGCGGGCGATGAGGCGGGCGATCGTGGTCTTTCCCGTGCCCGCTGGTCCCCACAGGATCACCGAGGTCAACCGGTCGGACTCGATCAGGTTTCTCAGCACTCCTTCGGAACCGAGCAGGTCGTCCTGGCCGACGACGTCGTCGAGGCGTACCGGCCGCAGTCGTTCGGCCAGAGGGGCCCGCCGGGCCAGCGCGTCCTCACGCGCCGCGGCGAACAGATCGTCCCTGGAGCCCACGGCGACTCAGGCTACCGGTCTGCCGGTTCCCCGGTCGGGCGGTTCCCGGGCCGGGTGGCTCCCGGGCCGGTCACCTCAGGAAGAGCAGCTCGATCTCTTCGCGGACCTCGGGGGTGAGGCGTTCGAGCGCGTCCAGAGCACCCAGGTTCTCGGTGACCTGTTCGACCCGGCTGGCCCCCAGGATCACCGAGGTGACCCGCGGATTCGCCGCGCACCAGGCGATGGCCAGCTGCGCGGTGGTGACCTCGAGGCGTTCGGCGATCTGGGCCAGCTCACGCACGATCGCGTTCCGCTTCTCGTCGGTCAGCAGTTTGGCGAGCCACTCGTAGCCCGGAAGCGTCGCCCTGCTGCCAGCGGGCACCCCGTCGACGTACTTGCCGGTGAGCAGTCCTGACGACAGCGGGCTCCACGTCGTCAATCCGAGCCCGTTCGCCGAGTCGTAGATGCGGGCATACTCGGTCTCGACCTTGCGTCGTTCGAACAGGTTGTACTGGGGCTGTTCGACCACCGGTGGGTGCAGGTGGTGGCGTTCGGCCACCGCGATGGCCTCGGCGATCTCCGCACCCGACCATTCCGAGGTGCCCCAGTAGTGGACCTTGCCGGCGGCGATCATGTCCGAGAAGGCCCATACCGTCTCGACGATCGGGGTCTCCGGGTCCGGGCGGTGGCAGTAACAGATGTCGACGAAGTCGAGCCCGAGTCGTTCCAGGGATCCATCGATCGCCTGCATCAGGTACTTGCGGTTCAGGGTGTTGCGCATGTTCGGGTCGCTGTGCAGCCCCCAGAACAACTTGGTCGAGATCACATAGCTGTGCCGTGGCCAGCCCAGCTGGGCGATCGCGGCTCCCATGATCCGTTCCGACTCGCCGCCACCGTAGGCCTCGGCGTTGTCGAAGAAGTTGACCCCACCCTCTTTCGCAGCGGCCAGACAGTCCACTGCGAGACCGGTGTCGACCTGGGTCCCGAAGGTGACCCAGGATCCGAACGACAGCGCACTCAGCTTCAAACCGGTTTGACCCATCCGGTTGTAGGGCATAGCAGCCATGACGACCTTCCTTTGCCTGTCGCCCGAGGACCCGGGGCAGCGGCTTCGTTCCGTGTGTGGAACCCGACCGTAGCCAACGAAGCGAGGATTCCCGTGATGACGAATCGGACCGACCGGTCCGCACCGCGCCGATGGGCGTCGATCTACTGCCTGGTGGTGATCGCATGCGTCATGATCGGCGTGATCGCCCGGGGCTCGACGACGACCGGGGCCACGGCACGCGCCGCGCCCCGCTGGGCGGCCCAGTCGACGCCCGAGGTGGCCCGCACCCGCCTCGCCCGGCTCGTGGTGACCGTCCCGGCCCGGGAGGTCGCCTATGACCGGACCCGGGACTTCGGACCGGCCTGGGCCGATGTCGACCACAACGGCTGCGACACCCGCAACGACATCCTGCGGCGCGACCTGTCGGCCGTGACCTTCCGCCCCGACACCAACGGTTGTGTCGTGCTGGCCGGTTCGATGGTCGACCCCTACACGGCGGCACCGATGCACTTCGCCAAGTCCGATGCGAACGCGGTGCAGATCGACCATGTCGTGCCCCTGCACGCCGCCTGGATCCTCGGCGCCTGGCGCTGGACACCGGCCCGTCGCCTCGAGTTCGCCAACGACCCACGCAACCTGGTCGCGGTCGACGGCCCGTCGAACCAGCGCAAGAGCGACCGTCTGGCCGACGCGTGGCGACCGGAGAACCCGGCCATCTCCTGCGTGTACGCCATCAACACCATCGCCGTGCATGCGGCCTACCGGCTCGGGACCACCAGCTCCGAGCGCCGAGCCCTGAGTCGGCTACTCGGGCGGTGCCCCTGATCGAACCCGTGGCGAGTGACACAGATCACTGCTGAGCCGAACGGCTCATTCGGCCCCGGTGCCGTGCACCGTCAGCGGGGGCGGCCTACGCTGCGCGCACCCAAGGAGGGTCATGGAAACCGAACCGTCGAAGTCACAGCGACGTACCTCGATTCGCACCAAACTCCTCGTCGGACTGGCCGTGCCCGTGCTGTTCGTGGCGCTCATCAGTGGCTTCCAGGTCAACAAGGCCCAGAAGAATCTGACGCAGACCAGAGGCGAGGTGTCCCTCGCGTTGGCTGCGGGCGGGCCGACGACCTACATCACGGCCTTGATGGACGAACGCAACATCACCGCATTGGAGCTGTTGAACCTGCAGGGAGCCGTGACGCTCGACCGGGTGAAGAACTCGGGTCAGGCACGCAAGGCGACCGACGAGACCCAGGCCGAGTTCGAAAAGTCACTGGACACCGGTGGGTCGGAGGTGCGTCAGCTCTTCGGCCCGACCTTCGACGAGGCCCGGTCACGACTCGCGGCCATCCGTGACGAGTCCGATGCCATTCCTCAGGAACAGCGCAACACCGGGAACCAGGCCGCCGAGGGCATCTACGACGCCTATTCGGCTCTGATCGGACAGTTCCACACGGCGAATGCGAACGCCGTCCGACGGATCGACGACGCGCAACTCCGCAACCGGGCCGATTCGATCGCCGCGCAGACCAAGTCTTCCGATGTGCTCTCGTTGATGTCGCGCACGGCGGCGCTGAGTTTCATCCAGGACATCACCATCTCCGAACAACTCCTCACCCAGGAACGGTTCACCGAGTTCCAGGCCGCGAAGAACCAGGCGATCGACGACCTCGCCCGTGACCCGGCCGCGCAGAAGGTGATGCGCGGCTTCTATGCACGACCCACGATGAAGCGGTTCGAGGATGCGATCCGGTTGTTCGCCCGGACCGGTCAGGTCGAAGACGTCCCCAGGCTCATCGCCGACGCCGCGGACGTGAAGTACCCCAACGGCACCGACGCGTGGCAGGCGGCCCGCTCGTCGTTGCAGGACCGGGGTGCCACATTGGTGGCCGAAGCGCAGACCAGCCGCAACCGGTACGTGGCCGTGTTCGTGCTCGCCACCCTCATCTCGCTGATCCTCGCGCTCGGCATCGCCCGGTCGATCGCCCGGCCACTGTTGTCGATAGCCGACCAGGCCGACGACATGGCCAGGAACCGTCTGCCCGCAGCGGTCGGTTCGATCCTGGCCACCCCGATCGGCCAGGACGTGGTCGAACCCCGCCTCGCGCCCATCACCGTGAGATCCAGCGACGAGGTCGCCGACGTCGCCGCGTCGATCAACGTGGTGCAACAACGGGCGCTCGACCTCGCGGTCGAACAGGCCGTGCAGCGCCGCAATTTCGCCGACACCTTCTTGAACCTGGGGCGTCGAGTCCAGGGACTCGTCGCCCGCCAACTCGACTTCATCACCGAACTCGAAGACGCCGAGACCGACGCAGAGACACTCGCGGATCTGTTCAAACTCGACCACCTCGCCACCCGCATCCGACGCAACGCCGAATCGCTCGTCGTGCTCGCCGGCGTCACCCGGCGTCAACGTCGGGGCGATCCCGTGCCGGTCATCGACGCCCTGCGTTCCGCGCTCGGTGAAGTCGACGAGTACCCCCGCGTCGACATCGGCCGGGTCGAACCTGCACGGCTCCCGATGAGCGTCGCCGCCGACCTGGCACACATCCTCGCCGAACTCATCGAGAACGGGCTCAATTTCTCTCCGCCCGACACGAACGTCGAAATAGACGGCGGTCACACCGCAGACGGCTACCGGATCACCGTCGTCGACCACGGCATCGGCATGACCGAAGGTCAGGTCGAGACCGCCAACCGACGACTGTCGGGCAACGAGTCGTTCACCGTCGCGCCGTCGCGTTACATGGGCCACTACGTCGCCGGACATCTCGCCACCGGGCTCGGCATCGACGTGCAGCTCGACTCGTCGCAGGACGGCACGGTCGCCACGGTGATCGTCCCCGACGACCTGTTGGCCCACGCCACCGGGGATCCTGATCAGGGGGTCGACCAGGAAGTGACCGCCACCGACCCGCTCGCTGCAGCCCCCTCCGACGACCACCGCACGCCCGGGAAGGTCCCGGTGGCCGGTGCCACGTCGGTTCAGGGGACCTTCCACCCACCGGGACCGCCGGCGGCGCCGATGCCCGAAGGCCGTGCCGAGTCTCTCAGCTCGCTGCTGTCGGTCCACCGGCGCCTTTCGCAACCCGGCTCCACGGCTGATCCTGATCGCAGCCCCTGGGCCGCCCGCCAGGATGCCACTCGAGCCGGGGACGCTCCCCTCGAGGACGGTGTCGAGGCCGACGCCGGGGCGGGCGACCTCGACGCTGGCGCGGAAGACGCGCCCGCCTAGTGCGGTGACCACAAGCGTCCGGCGGGTTCACGCCGGCCGGACGGCGACTGCGCTGCGTCCTCGTCGCATTGCGTCTGTGCCTTCGTCCTGCGCCCTCGTGAGTGCCCCATCCGTCTCGCCCTGCACACCTACCCACGCTCATGGCCACAGCACGAGCGACGCGTGCGACCCACGGCGCTCGCACCGATCCTGCGTCGACGGTGCCGACCCGCTGACGGAACTCCCAGGGGATTCACCCGTCAGGTCCGGCATCGAGCATGCGCCGTCGCCGCGAGCGACGGGTGAGAAGCACCAGGCCGAGCACGATCGTGCCCACGCCACCAGCCCCCGCGACGATCGCCACGACCGGCCGGGACGACGGCTCGGCCGCCTTTGCCGCAGCCGCCACCTGGGCGTGGGAGAGCAATGGTGCCGTCTCTGTGGAGCGCAGGCCGGTCCCGGCCGGTTTCGTCGTCGGTGACGACCCGAGGCTCGTCGACGGCGACCCCGGTCGACGGGTCGTCGAGGTCGCCGCGGGCGGTGTCGTGGTCGCTGCCGGCGGGTCGGTCGGCCGAGGCGCCGCCGACGCGTCCGGAATCGGGGCGACACCGCCGCCGGCTCGCCGTGACGGGGTCGTCGGTTGCGGCGCGGTCACCGATGGACACGTCGACTGCCATGCAGCGGACGGGCCATCGGTGAAGTTCCGGGGCGGCGGCGCCGAGTTCTGCTGTGAAACCGGCATGGTCACGAAGTGCCAACCTTCGACCACGTCTGACCGCGCACGTGAGCCGCCCGCGCCGACGCTGCTGTAGGTCCAGCCGCTCGCGTCACCATGGAAGTAGGCCCAGTACGAGAGCATCCCGTTCTGGGGCGCCGAACAGTTCGCAGCGTCGTAGTCCACCGGGACCGGCCCGATCTGACACACCTTGCCACTCGAGTCGGTGCCGACCGAGCCCACCGCCGCACGGAGCGCCACCATGCCACTCGACCCCCGCGGCACGGTCACGCAGTGCCGGGTCAGGCCGCTGGGTCGCAGTGCCGTGCCGTAGTCGACGACCACCGCCACCCGGACATCGCCCGGGGTACGAGCGGAACAGTTCGCGGCAGCAGCCCGCTCGGGTGCCCGGAGGGTGGTTGCGCCGACCGCGATCAGCGCAGCCACCCCGAAGATCACGAGACCACGGCGTCTCCTGGTGGTCACCGGTCGATCGCTCAGCCGGCGTACGCGGGCGTGGCAGACACCGGTGTCGCCGCCGGGGCCGCCGGGTCAGGGCTGCCCGCGGGCAGCATGGTGGTCGACGATGCCGGAACCGACGTGGTGGTGGTGGTCGTGGTCTCCACCGGCTGTACCGGCTCGAAGGGCAGACCCTGTCCGGCGAGGCCGAGGAGCGCCTGGGTGGTCGCCATCAGATCAGGGAACAGAGGATCTGCGGCCTGGAAGGCGATGCCGCCCCGGTCGAGCGGGTCTCCGGTCTGGGGCACCTGCAGCGACGCGAGCGCGGCCACCGATCCGGCATCGTCGGCACCGCGCACGGTGCGGAACGCGAGCGCGACCAGTCCGGTCGAGTTGGCGTCCTGCTGCAGCGTCGCATCACCCAGGTACGCGAAGCCACCGCCGGAGGTCCGGACGTTCTCCAACCAGCCCATCGCCGCATCGGCGGCCGCATGCTCACCGCTGAGGTGCAGCGCGATCGCCGCGAACGCGGTCGAGTTGGTGTCGGCACCGGCGAACGTGGTCGGGTCGACCGCCGGGCACGGCACCGAGGTGTCGGCCCGGTAGGCGACGAAACCACCGTCGGCACACTGCTGGTCGGCCAACCAGGCGAGCCCGCCGGGGTTCGACCGACCCACGGCCGTCAACGCCGTCAGCGCCAGCGCCTGGCGGAACGCCCCGTCATAGGTGGGGTCACCGCTGCCGAAGCGCCCATCGGCCTGCTGGGTCGCCTCCAGGCGCGCCACCAGGTCGACGCCACCGAAATCACCGGGGTCGATGCCGGTCAGGTGCGCATCGAGGATCAGCCAGGCCAGCGCGCCCGGTGAATCGGCCGAGCCGCCCGGCGCGACGAAGTCGGCAACGTGAGCTTCCAGATAGCCGATCATCGAGGCGACCGTCGCCGGGTCGGCACCGGACCCGGCCAGGCCGAGCACCGCCTGCGCGGTCATGCTCGGGTCGGGAGCACTGGTGTAGGGGCTGATCAGCGCCCCCTCGTCGGTCACCTGCGGAAGCAGCCAGGCGACGGCGTCGTTGCGTACCGTCGTCGCGCTCGGCGCCGTCGCAGCACCGGTGACTCCCGCACCGGCCGTGGCGACGAAGGCGAGGGCGACCGCAACCGCCATCGAGCGCATTCGAATCGAGTGTCGCATCTGATCTCCTCAGATCGTGCCGTGACCGACGGTGAGGAGTCGACCCGAACCGGGTCCCTCCTTCCCGCAGGCCACGACGGGTTGGAAGGTGCGTCGCATCGATCGGGTATCCCGGCTTGCAGAGGACGATGCCTCCGACCACGGTTGCGGGTCAGCGCCGGAATCTCACCGGACTTCCCCCGGTCTCGGACGGACCAGAAGTTGTTGTGCGTCACCATAGCCCGACCTTGTGGCTACCGTGCCCCCCATGGACCGCCGAACCAAGATCGTCGCCACCATCGGCCCCGCATCGCAGGATGCCGACACCTTGGCCGCGATGATCGACGCAGGCATGAACACCGCGCGTGTCTCGCTGGCACACAACCCGCTCGACGAGGCGATCGAGGTCATCGAACGGATCGCGCACGTCGCCGACGCCGCGGGACGACGCGTGGGCATCCTCGCCGATCTGCCCGGGCCGAAGGTGCGGGCCGCGTCGTTCGGCGACGCGGGCGTCCGTATCACCGACGGGAGTGTGATCCGCCTGCACGCCGCGGCGTCCGGTGACACGAGTACCGCCACCCGGATCGCCATCGACCACGGCGATGCCGCGACCTCCCTCGAGAAGGGCGACCGGGTCGTGCTGGGCGACGGTGCGATCGAGCTGGTCGTGACCGCCACCGACGGTGACGGCGCCGACGCGGAGGTCATGACCGGTGGAGTCACCCAGGGGCGGCCGGGCGTCTCGATTCCCACGACCCATCTGCGTCTGATCTCACCGACCGACGACGATCTGGTGGCCCTGGCGGCACTGTGCGACTCACGCGTCGACCACGTGGCGATCTCACTGGTCACCTCGGCCACCGACATCGTGCGTGTCCGCGAGGTGACCGGCCACGACGGGCCGCGCCTGATCGCCAAGATCGAGACCCCTGAAGCCGTCGCCGGGTTGGACGCGATCGTAGCCGAGGCCGACGGGGTGATGGTCGCCCGCGGCGACCTGGGAATCCGCTGTGCGCTCGAGGACATCCCGTTCATCCAGAAGCAGATCATCCACGCCGGCGTCGCCTTCGGGCGACCGGTCATCACCGCCACCCAGATGCTCGAGTCGATGGTCCATTCACCGCTTCCCACCCGCGCCGAGGTCACCGATGTGACCACCGCCGTGTTCGACGGGACGAGCGCGGTGATGCTGTCGGGCGAAACGGCGATCGGCCGAGACCCGGTCAGGGTGATCGCCACGATGGACCGGATCGCCCGCCGGGCCGACGAGGCATTCGACTCCTACCAGTGGGGTCGGGCGATCGGGCAGGAACAATCGGTCTCGGCGACGGGTGCCCCGATCAACCGCCGTATCACCGGCGCGATCTCCGCGGCGGGTTGGCGTGCCGCCATGGACGCGGACGTGGCCGCGATCATCGCGTGCACCGGCACCGGGGCGACGCCGCGGGCGATCTCCCGGTTCCGCCCGACCGCACCGATCCTCGCGGCCACGCCGTCGGAGCGGGTCGCGCGCGAACTCACGGTCGCCTGGGGGATCGAAGCCATGGTCGTCGATCGGCGCACGACCACCGACGGCACGGTTTCGGCAGCGGTCACCGCGGCGCTCCGGGCCGGTCACATCCACAGTGGCGACCTGGTCGCGGTGCTCGTGGGTGCTCCCGAGGTGACCGAACCGGTCAGCGACACCCTGCGACTGGTGCATGTCACGTGACGGGAACGCCGATGCCCACACGATAGGGTCGGTCCCACTCCGTGCCGGGAGAAGCGAGGAGCATCCATGGCCAGTGAAGGTTTCCACGAACCCATCGAGAAGCTCAGTCCCGAGACGCTCGACCGTCACCGCGCCATCATCTCGCTCATGGAGGAACTCGAGGCGATCGACTGGTACGACCAGCGGGTGGATGCCACCGACGACGAGTCGCTCGCCGAGATCCTCGCCCACAACCGCGATGAGGAGAAGGAACACGCGGCGATGACCCTGGAATGGCTCCGCCGCCGCGACCCGGTACTCGACGAGCAGCTCCGCACCTACCTGTTCACCGAAGGATCGATCGTCGACGTCGAGGACGCGGCCGCGGGCCGCGACGCCACCGCGGGGTCGACCGACACCTCGGGGTTGGGCATCGGAAGCCTCCGAGTCGACGACCTGCCGCCCAGCCGTCCCCTGCCCGACTGACCCCAGGAGATCACCGTGAACCATCTGCACCGTTCCCTCGCTCCGATTTCCGATGCCGGCTGGGCCGAGATCGATGCCGAGTCCGCACGCAGCCTCGGACACTTCCTCGCGGCGCGCAAGCTCGTCGACGTCGAAGGCCCGCTCGGTCTCGACGTGGCGGCCCTCAGCCTCGGTCGCATCGAAGAGGTGGACGACACCGCCGGCGGTGGCGTGGCCACCGCGATCCGCACCGTTCAGCCTCTGTTGGAGATCCGTCGACCGTTCACGCTGTCGCGTACCGAACTGGACGCGATCGATCGGGGCGCACGCGACGCCGACCTCGACCCGGTCGTCGACGCGGCGCGTGCCTTCGCGAACGCTGAAGACACCGCGGTGTTCCGGGGGTTCGCTGCCGGCCACATCACGGGCATGCACGACGCATCGCCCCACGGCATCATCAAGTTGAGCGAGGATTTCGACCGCTACCCGAATCATGTGGCCAAGGCCATCGCCGTGCTGAAGGAGGCCGGAGTCGGCGGGCCGTACGCGCTGGCGTTGGGGCCCAAGTGCTACGCCGGGGTGATCGAGTCGACCGACAAGGGTGGCTACCCGCTCATGAGCCATCTGAGTCTGATCCTGGGCGGGCCCGTCGTGTGGGCGCCGGCCGTGGACGGCGCGGTGGTGATGAGCGAACGCCGCGGCGATTTCCAGTTGACCCTCGGTGAAGACGCTGCGGTCGGTTACGTCTCCCACGACGCCGACACGGTCACCCTCGAGTTGCGCGAGTCGATGACGTTCCAGGCGCTCAGCCCGGAAGCCGCGGTCGTCCTGCAGTACTGACCCACACCCGCACGGGGCGGAAGCGC
>JBDZUV010000004.1:0-50509 GCA_040255345.1 Actinomycetota bacterium
GCTTCGACGAAGAGCGCGCGAAGGAATCTGCGGTGGCGTTCGTGAACGAGGTCCTGGTCGACACGTTGGCGGCGAAGTTGGTGGTGGTGGGCGCGGACTTCCATTTCGGTTCCGAACGGGTCGGCAACGTCGCGTTGCTCCAGGAACTTGGTGGCACCCTCGGTTTCGACGTGATCGGGATGGACCTGGTCGACGACCAGGGGGTGCCGATCGAGCAGTCAGACAACGAACGGGTCTCGTCCACCGGGATCCGTCGCAGTCTGACGATCGGCGACCTGGCGACGGCGAACCGCTGGCTGGGCAGGCCTCACGAGGTACGGGGTGTCGTGTCGCACGGCGACGAGCGGGGTCGCACGCTGGGCTTTCCCACGGCGAACGTGTCGGTGTCGGGTGAGATCCTGTTACCGGCCGACGGCATCTACGCGGGCTACTTCGAACGACCCGACGGCAGCGTGCACCCCACGGCGATGTCGCTGGGGCGACGACCGACGTTCTACCAGCAGACCCACGCATCACTGCTCGAGTGTTTCCTGTTGGATTTCGACGGCGACCTGTACGACGAGCGGGTGAAGGTCCGCTTCGTCGAGCGGCTCCGCGGCGAGAAGCGCTTCGATTCCGAGGCCGCGCTCGTCGAGCAGATGCACGCGGACGTGGCCGCCACCCGCACCGTGCTCAGCTGATCACCCGGCCAGGGCGCGGCGCCAGGCTCGGGTGGGGCGGTCGCCGCGGAAGGCGCCCGCGGCGATGAGCGCGTCACAGACCGGGCGGAGCACCTGACGCTTCATCGCCATGCGTTCGGGGGTCTTGCGGGCGGCGTTCCAGGTCTTCCAGGTGGGCAGGCCAACCGTGGCGTACACGCCGGGGTGCACGAGTGAGTCGAAGGTTCCCATGCCGGCCGCGGGCGCGAAGTGGCGGATCATGAACCGCTCGAACCAGCCGGCTTCGGCATAGAGCTCGCCGAGCACGGTGCGGGCGAAGCTCAGGTGTCGAGCTTCTTCTGAGCGGTGATAGCGGTTGACTTCCTTGATGAACGGGTCGGTCTCGGGGTCTTCCACGGCCAGCTTCTGGAGCAGGTCGGGTCCTTCTTCTCCGAACAGGATCATGACCATGAACGCGGCGTCGTGGCGCAGCGCCCAGGCGCCCACGACCCGATCGGCGAGGCGGAACAGCCGCCCGTTGAACGGGTTCTTCGCGGTGGGCCGCAACTGGGAGATCACCCGCACGAAGAGCCGCGAGTGTCGGGTCTCTTCGCCGACCTCGTGGAGCATGTAGGTGACCCGCGGGTCGGTGAGGTCGTCGCGGTAGGCGAGTGAAAGCCCGAAGTTGGCCATCAGCGTCGACTCGAAGCGCACCCCGGCGTCGAACACCGATGCCATCTCTTCGCGACTCAACCGCACCCACTGTTCGTCGGTGAGATCGAGGTCGAGGCCGTACGCCGACAGCATCCGGCGGGATACGACCTGACCTTCGCCGACCGAACCGACGACATCGATGTCGGGGTCGATGACCCGGTTCGCCGAGGCGGTGTTCAATCGTTCGACCCGGCGGCTGTGTTGCGTGGACAGATCCTCGGAAGTGGCAGGAGCGGTGATCGTCATACCTGCAGAGTAGGAAGAGTGACAGATTTCGTCAATCGTTCAATTCTGGTAGATTCGTCACATGTCCACGATGACGGCGCCAGCGGCCGGCAAGGGTGCGCGCACCCGCGCCGCGATCCTGGCCGCGGCGATCGACCAGTTCGCCGCCGTGGGGTCACGCAGTGCGTCGGTGCCGGCGATCGCCCGGGCCGTGGGCGTGTCGACCAGTGCGGTGTACGCGTACTTCGCTTCCAAGGACGACCTGTTCGCCGCGGCGATCGACGCCGATGTGGCCGACCTGATCGCCGAGGCGCTGCCCGAGGTGGTCGACGGGCGCTTCGACGGTGACTTCGCCGGGGTGCTGACCAGGCTGTTCGTCGCCCTCGACGCCCATCCGCTCAGCCGACGGGTGCTCGAGGGGTCCGAGGCAGGTGCCATGGAGCACCTCACCGTGCTCCCCGCGGAGCTGCGGCTCCAGGAGGGGATCGCCGACGCGCTGCGGGCGGGCCAACGAAGCGGCGTGGTCCGGGACGACATCGACCCGGCCACCCACGCCGCGGGTCTGCTCGGGGTGGTCGTGGCGTTGTTGGTGTCGCTGGTGCAGACCGACGGACAGGTCGACTCCCAGTACGCCAAGGGTGCGATCGCGGTGCTCGAAGCGGCGATCCGCCCGGGTTGATCAGCGTTCGAAGCGCTCGACCAGGGCGATGGCTGCTTTCGCCTGTCAGGCGCCGGTGACCATCAATGCGGCGAGGACGCCGAACAGGGTGATCATGGTGCCGATCATCCAGTAGAGCTGGGTGCGCAGGTTCGCGTCGACCCGGGCGAACCCGGTGTGCATCTCGTCTTTGAGTTCGGTACGCAGTCCAGCGAGTCCGACTTGTAGCTCGGAGCGCAAGTGCTCGATTTGGTGTTCGAGGTCGGCTTTGGTCGCGTGCAGGTCGGCTTTGGTGGCCACGTCGGGGAAGGGGAGCGGGGGGAGGGATTCCATGAGCGTGTCTGCTGCCTGCTCGCTGAAGACGGTTCGTGCTTCATCGTACAGTTTGAGTCGGGCGGGTTCGCTGGGTGGAGTCACGGTTGGGTCTTCCGGTTCGGTGTGGCGGGTTCGGTAGGACGGCCAGACCATGAGCACCACCCTGGGGTGCCCGGAGATATCGAAGCGGACCATCGATCGCTTCGACTGGGGCATCATCGCGCCCGGGAGTGACACGCATGACGGTGGTCTGGCGACGCGGCGATGTCGACGGTCCGATCCGTGCCCGCGGGCAGGCTCAGGGCTTCGGTGCGAGGTTGGCGACGATGAGGGCCGGTCACCCCGGGGTTTGTTCGGCCCGTCGGTAGGCTGTCAGGCGCAGTCGTGCTCTCGAGGGCGGGCCGAATCACCCTTCGGGGAGAGTGACCTCGACGACGAGGGGGAGATGATCCGACAGCGACCACCACGAGGTGTCGATGGGTTCGGTCGCACCGGGCACCGAGGCGTCGGCCACGTGGTCGACGAGATCACGGGAGACCAGCACATAGTCGAGGCGTTGTTTGAGGTGCCGGCGGTCGCCGGTCAGGTTCGTGGCCACGACCGAGTCGGGATGCACGATGTCGTGCCCGTCGATCCAACCGGCCTCGGCGAGCACGGCCAGTTCGTGACTGCCGGGCCGCACGTTCAGGTCCCCGGCGACCACCGCACGGGTGGTCGGCACCAACCCGAGCAGTTGATGGATCTCGGCGAGCCGCCGCGCCGATGCGTCGTCGGGGCTGAGATGGGTGTTCCACACGTGCAAGGGGCCGGCGTCGGTCGCCACGGTCACGCCGCCGGCGATGCGACGGGTGTAGTGCAGCCAGCGCCACTTGTGACTGAGCGCGACCGACCCGGGCCGGGCGGCGACCGGCCAGCGACTCGCCACGGCCAGGCCCTCCGCCGCGTAGTGGATGCTCCAATGCTTGAACCACCAGTTGCCGTGAGCCAGGCGACTCTGGGCGCGTACCGCGGCGAACTGGGAGCGGTGGATCTCCTGGAAGCACACGATGTCGGCTTCGAGTTCGTCGAGCCGTCGCGCGATCTCGCCGGGGTCGACCATCGCCCGGCCCTGGACGTTCCACGACACGAGCCACACGGGGGTTTCTGGTTTCGCAGCGTCCACCCGGTAACCTTGTCAGATCAGTGGGGAGCCAACGGCGGATCCGGTCGAGAGCCGGAATCGTCGGCACCACCACTGCCGCTCCCGGGCACGTCCAGGCGACCCACGGGGCCGGGCCCCAGACCCACGGCATTCGCAGGCGCGAATGTCCCCACGACACCGAGGAATGCATGTCAGAGATCATGGACAAGGCCAAGGCCGGCATCATCGCCGAGAACCAGACCCACGAGGGTGACACCGGTTCTCCCGAGGTGCAGGTCGCGCTGCTGACCGCACGCGTCACGCATCTGACCGAGCATCTCAAGATGCATCCCAAGGACCACCACTCACGGCGAGGCCTGCTCATGCTGGTCGGCCGTCGGCGGAGGTTGCTCGACTATGTGGCCGACAACGACGTCGAGCGTTACCGAGCGATCATCGCCAAAAACGGCTTGCGCCGTTAGCAGTACCGCACACGGGACGACTCCTCCGGGGTCGTCCCGCACAGGTTCTCGGCGACCATTCGCCCAGAACCCACGTGACCGACGTGTCAGTTGTCAGTCGCCGATTGCCCGGCCCATGAGGGGTCGGGAGGCCGCCGACTGGGAACTGGCTCGGTCACTCCACGACACCGCGAGAACGTCTCGCGTGTGTCCTGAACGAGGAGAACCATGGCTGAAGCCGTTTCCGTATCCCGCCCCATTTCGGGCACCGACGAAACCCTGACCTTCGAGACCGGCGTGCTCGCCCCGCAGTCCCAGGGGGCGGTTGTCGTCTCCATCGGCGACACCCGCGCCCTGGTCACCGCGAACGGCGCCTCACACACCCGTGAAGGCATCGATTTCTTCCCGTTGACCGTCGACGTCGAAGAGAAGGCCTACGCCGCGGGCAAGATCCCCGGCTCGTTCTTTCGCAAGGAAGGGCGCCCCAGCGACAACGCCGTGCTGACCTGCCGGCTCATCGACCGGCCGCTGCGCCCCAGCTTCGCCGACGGTTACCGCAACGAGACCCAGGTCGTGGTCACCGTGCTCGGTGCCGACCAGGAGAACCCCTACGACGTCGCCGCCATCAACGGTGCCTCCGCCGCGCTGATGATCTCGGGTCTGCCCTTCGACGGCCCGATCGGTGCGGTCCGCGTGGCCTACACCGCGGATGGCGAGTGGATTCCCCACCCGACCTTCCAGGACGAGGCCGAGTGCACCTTCCAGTTGGTGGTCGCCGGCCGTGCGGTCGACGACGACATCGCCATCATGATGGTCGAGGCCGGTGGTACCGAACACGCCTGGGAGATCTACGAGAACGGTGCCCCCAAGGTGACCGAAGAGGTCATCGCCGGCGGTCTCGAAGCCGCCAAGACCTGGATCCGTGAGTCGATCGAGCTCCAGCAGGAGTTCGTCGCCGCGGCCGGTGTGCGTGACGCGCTCGTCTGGGAGCCCCAGACCGACACCACCGACGAGATCGCCGCGGCGGTCGCCGAGATCGCCGAGGCCAAGCTCGCCGAGGCCAACGACAACCCCGACCGTACGGCTCGAGACACCGCGAACTCGGCGATCAAGGCCGAGATCGTCGCCGAGCTGACCGCCGAGGGCAAGCCCTTCGCCGGCGCCGAGCGCGAGGTCAAGAACGCGATCAAGGCACTGACCAAGAAGGTCATCCGTCGCCGGGTCGTCGACGAGGGCCTGCGCATGGACGGCCGTGGCCTCACCGACATCCGGCCACTGTCCGCGCAGGTCGGCGTCGTGCCCACGGCGCACGGCTCGGGACTGTTCCAGCGGGGCGAGACCCAGGTGCTCAACATCTTGACCCTGGGCATGCCCAAGATGGACCAGTTGCTCGACACGATCGGGCCCGAGACCCACAAGCGCTACATGCACCACTACAACATGCCCCCCTACGCGAACGGCGAGACCGGGCGCATGGGCGGCACCAAGCGCCGCGAGGTCGGCCACGGTCACCTCGCCGAGATGGCGCTGCTGCCCGTCGTGCCGTCCAAGGAGGACTGGCCCTACGCGCTGCGGCTCGTGTCCGAGGTGTTGTCGTCGAACGGTTCGACCTCGATGGCCTCGGTGTGTTCGTCGTCGCTGTCGCTGATGGACGGTGGCGTGCCGATCAAGGCCGCGGTCGCCGGTATCGCCATGGGACTGATCCACGAAGACGGCAAGTACCTGACCCTGACCGACATCCAGGGCGCCGAGGACGCGTTCGGCGACATGGACTTCAAGGTCGCCGGCACCGCCGAGTTCGTGACCGCGCTGCAGCTCGACACCAAGATCGACGGCCTGCCCGCCGACGTGCTCGCCGCGGCGCTGGCCCAGGCCCGCGACGCCCGCCTCGAGATCCTCGAGACCATGGCCGGCGCGATCGCCGAGCCCCGTGACGACGTCGGCGACGCCGCACCCAAGCTCATCAGCTTCGAGATCCCGATCGACAAGATCGGTGAGGTGATCGGGCCCAAGGGCAAGGTCATCAACGCGATCACCGCCGAGACCGGTGCGGACGTGTCCGTCGACGACGACGGTATGGTCGGCACGGTGACGATCGGTGCGGTCGACAAGGGTGCGGTGAACGAGGCCGAGCGCCAGGTCCGCCTGATCCTCGACCCGCCCACCGCCGACATCGGTGCCACCTATGTCGGCAAGGTCGTGAACATCACCAAGTTCGGGGCCTTCATCAACATCCTCCCCGGCCGTGACGGCCTGCTGCACATCTCCAAGATCGGTGGCAAGCGTCGCATCGAACGAGTCGAGGACGAACTCACCCTCGGCCAGGAGATCGAGGTGCGCGTCGAAGACATCGACCCGAACGGCAAGGTGTCGCTGACCCCCGCCGACGACGACGGCGGTTCCGATGACCGCGGTGGTTCGGACAACGGTTCGTCGAACCGGTCGGCGGACCGCAAACGTTCCTCGGGCGGCCGTAACAGTCGCGAAGGCCGTGACGACTCCCCGAGCGACGACGTCGAAGTCGTGTCGTTCGCGGACTCATTCGACGCCGAGGCCTCCGAGTCGTTCGGTGACCTCGGCCCGTCGGCAGACCGCGGCGACCGTGGAAACGGCGGCGGCCACCGCCGTGGTGGCGGCCGCCGGCGTCGCTGACCAGACGCAGTCGTAGCAGTCGCTGAGCAGGCCCGGTCCGCACAGGACCGGGCCTGTGCGCGTGATGAGTCGCCATCGCTCGGAGGCGCGGGTACGCTCGGCCGTTCCAGGTCCGAGTAGACGAGGAGACCACCGATGGGCTTTCTGGACAAGGTGAAAGAGCAGGGCTCGGCGCTTGCGAGCAAGGCCCAGGAGGGGATCAGTCAGGGCCAGGCGAAGCTCGATGAATCCCAGGCACGCAAGAAGGCGAACGGCCTTCTTGGTGAGCTCGGCGCCTGGCAGTGGGCGATGAGCCACGGGCGGGACGGCGGTGTCGGCGCCACGGAGATCGAGCGTATCCGTGGCGAGTTGACCGCACACGAGGCCGAGCACGGTCTGATCGATCCGCCGGTGGTCGCGGCCCCCGAGCCGCCGCCGGCACCGCCGACCGATCAGGCCCCGCAGCCGCCCCCTCCACCAGGCGCGCCGCCGGCCACGCCACCCGGCGTCTGATCAACCGCTGTCGTCGCAGGAGCCGTCGGTCTTCTGCGGAAGTGAGTCGGTGACCTTGCCGCTGCCGTTGCGGATCTTGCAGTCGAAGCCCAGTGTGGGGCCGACGTCGGTGTACTCGCCGTGATCGGGTAGGTCACAGCCGTCCCCACCTTGATCCTGGGAGACGACGGTCTGTCCGTGCACGGTGGCGATTGCCAGCCCCATGGTGCAGAACTTCTCACTCGGCGCGCGCCCCTCGAAGTGGTAGGCGACGCCGCCGGCGATGGTGGCGACGAGCAGGACCATGAGTACCGTCACCCGCACACTCGACGACCTGGTCTTGAGTTGTTCGGTCGATGCCACGGCCGGTCCTCCCGCAAGTGTGCTCCCACGACGGTACACCTGGGCGGACCTCGTAGGATCGTGAGTCGTGACCGCACAACGAAGCGCCGAAACCACCTCGCCCGTCCGAGTCGCCGTGTTCGGTGCAGCGGGACGGATGGGTGCGGAGGTCTGTCGATCGGTCGCTGCCGCGGACGGGCTCGAACTGGTCGGCGCGGTCGACCCCGGCAACCCCGGAGCGACCGTCTCCGATGTCGCCGGGATCGAGGGCACGGCGGGATCGGTCGTGATCCAGGCGGACGCCGACGGGCTCGATGCGTCGAGTATCGACGTGGCCGTGGATTTCACCGTTGCCGCGGCGGCTCGGGCCAACACGGCCTGGTGTGCGGTGAACGGCGTGCACGCCGTGGTCGGCACGACCGGGTTCGACGACGACGATCTGGCGCGCCTGGGTGAGACGTTCACGTCGTCGGGGTGTCTGCTGGCGGCGAACTTCGCGATCTCCGCGGTGCTGATGATGCGCCTCGCCGCCGAGGCGGCACCGTACTTCGACTCGGTCGAGATCATCGAACTGCACCACGACAACAAGCGGGACGCGCCCTCGGGCACCGCCATCGCCACCGCCGAGGCGATCGCGGCCGCGTCGACCGACTGGGTCGACGATCCCACCGAGACTGAAGTACTCCCCGGCGCCCGCGGCGGCTCCGGGCCCGGTGGTATCCCGATCCACTCGGTGCGGCTGCGCGGCCTGGTCGCCCACCAGGAGGTGATCCTGGGCACGACCGGGCAGAGCCTCACGATCCGCCAGGACTCCTACGATCGCACCTCGTTCATGCCCGGCGTGATCGCCGCCATCCGAGCGATGCCCGGCCGCACCGGCCTCACCATCGGCCTCGATCAGCTCCTCTTCAGCTGACCCCCTCACCAAGAGCCGAACTTTGGAGTTTCAGATCGGGAGGGTGGTGTCGTGGCCCCTTGGCCCCGCCGTCCGGAAGGCTGGATAGCATGCGGAACACCATCATCGTCTCCAGGGGAACCGTTCATGAAGATCGCCACGATGCTCGACTACTCGGGCGGTTTCGCCGAGTCGGTTGCCAAGGTCGCCGAGTTGGAGAAGGCCGGGCTCGACCTGGTCTGGGTCGCCGAGGCCTACGGCTTCGACGGTCCGTCACTCATGGGCTATCTCGCGGCGAAAACCGAGACCGTGGAGATCGGGGCGGGGATCATCCCCATCTACACCCGCACCCCGTCGCTCATCGCCCAGACCGCCGCCGGCATCGACGCGCTCTCGAACGGTCGTTTCGTGCTCGGCCTGGGCGCGTCGGGTCCCCAGGTGATCGAAGGCTGGCACGGGGTGTCCTATGACGCGCCGCTGGGCCGCACCCGGGAGATCATCGAGGTCTGCCGCAAGATCTGGGCCCGAGAAGAACGCCTCGAACACGACGGGAAGTACTACACGATGCCGCTTCCCGACGGGCAGGGCACCGGCCTGGGCAAGCCGCTCAAGATCATCGCCCACCCGGTCCGCCCGGCGATCCCCACCTGGGTCGCCTCGCTCGGCCCCAAGAACGTCGAGATGACCGCCACCCTCGCGGATGGGTGGCTGCCGATGTTCTTCCTGCCCGAACGGGCGAACGACATCTGGGGCGACGCGCTCGCCGCGGGCGCGGCCAACCGCTCGCCCGACCTCGCCCCGCTGCAGATCTCCGCCGGTGGCATGCTCGCGATCGGCGAAGGTGATGACATCCGGAACCTGCGGGACCTGATCCGCCCGATGGTGGCGCTGTACGTGGGCGGCATGGGCGCGAAGGGCAAGAACTTCTACAACTCGGTCGTGCAACGGTACGGCTACGAAAAAGAGGCCGCCGAGATCCAGGACCTCTACCTGGCCGGGCACAAGAAAGAAGCCGCGGCGAAGATCCCGACCGAGCTGCTCGACTCGCTCAGTCTGTGTGGGCCCAAGTCGTACGTGGCCGAACGGATCGAGGCCTATGCCAAGGCGGGAGTGACCCACCTGCAGGTGACCCCCGTCCCCACCGGTGACCAGAGCGCCGCCGATGTGATCGCGACGCTCAAGGAGATGACGCCATGACCACCCAGACACCCCAGTTCATCGAAACGCGCGACCCGCGCACCGGGCGCGTGATCGCCCGCGTGCCGGACCATTCCGCCGAAGACGTCGCCGCCGCGGTGTTCGTAGCTCGCGACAACCAGCGCGCCTGGGCGGCACTGGACTACGCCGAACGTACCGAGCACCTGCTCGCCGTGCGGGACCTGATGCTCGACCGCGCCGAGACCCTCGTCGACGTGATCTGTTCAGAGACCGGCAAGCTGGCGTCCGAAGCCGTGATGACCGAGCTGGTCGCGACCGCCGAGTTGATCGACCATTACGCCAAGCACGGTGCCAAGGCGCTCGCCGACGAAAAGGTGCGCCCGGGCACGATGCTGCACAAGAAGGCGTACCGCACGTTCTCGCCGCTCGGCGTCGTCGGGGTGATCAGCCCGTGGAACTACCCGTTCGTCCTCACCATGACCCCGATCATCTCGGCATTGTTCGCGGGCAACACCGTGGTGTTCAAACCGTCGGAGATCACCCCGCTGGTCGGACTCGAAATCGCCAAGTTGTTCGGCGAGGTGGGGGAGTACTCGGGCATCGTCACCGCCGTCACCGGTGGTGGCGCGACCGGTGATGCGCTCGTGCGTTCCGGCGTCGACAAGATCTGCTTCACCGGGTCGGTCCGCACCGGCAAGGCCGTGATGGCCGCCGCGGCAGAAACGCTGACCCCGGTCGTACTGGAGCTCGGCGGCAAGGATCCGATGATCGTGTGCGACGACGCCGACATGGAACGTGCCGTGGGAGGCGCGCTGTGGTCGTCGTTCTCGAACTCGGGCCAGACCTGCATGGCGACCGAGCGCGTGTACGTGGACCGCACCCGCTACGACGAGTTCGTCGAACGGGTCGTCGCTGCGACCCGACGGATCCGTCAGGGCACCGAGCCCGGCGACGACATCGGCTCGATGACCAACGAAGGTCAGGTCGCCATCGTCGAACGCCACGTCGCCGACGCGGTCGCCAAGGGCGCCAAGGTGCTCACCGGCGGGCGTCGGGTGTCGGGCCGGGACGGGCTCTGGTACGAACCGACCGTGCTCGTGGGCGTCGACCACTCCATGGACATCATGACCACCGAGACCTTCGGACCGGTCCTGCCGATCATGGCCGTCGACGGCGACGACGAGGCCATCCGACTCGCGAACGATTCGATCTACGGCCTGAACTCGTCGGTGTGGACCAGAGACCTCGAGCGTGGCAAGCGGATCGCCGGTCGGATCGAGGCCGGGAACGTGTGCGTGAACGACGCGATCGTGTCCTACGCGGTGACCGGGCTGCCCTTCGGCGGGGTCAAGCAGTCAGGCATCGGCCGGGTTCACGGCGACGAGGGCCTACGTGCGTTCTGCGATTCGAAATCGGTGTTGGTCGACCGTTTCGGCTTCAAGCGCGAGGCCTGGTGGTATCCGGTGCCCAAGGCGCTCGGACCGCAGATGATCCGCCTGATCCGCCTGCGTTACCGCCGTGGCCTGCTCGACAAGGCAAAGGCGTTGCTTCCACAGCGCCGTCGTTGACGTCTCAGACGTTGTTGCGGTGGATCCGATCCACCGTGATCTTGCAGATGACCCGTTCGCTCTGGATCTGCGGGGCGTAGTCGTCGCCGGTGTAGCGGCGTGAGACCACGTCGATGTGGCGTCGCGCCTCGTCGCCCCGGATGATCTCGGTCACGCGCCCGCGGGCCTCGATGTAACGGTACGGCGACTCGGCGTCGATCACGGTCACCGCGACTCTGGGGTCGTTCGTGACGTTCTTGAACTTCTGACGGTGCACCTCGGTGTTGATGATCAGGTGGTCGTCGTCCGCGTCGATCCACATCATGTGGGTCGAAGGCTGCCCATCGGCCGCCAGCGTGGTCAACGCGGCGAAGTTGCCGGCGGTGGCGAAGGCCTCGAGGTCGGGATCGAGGCTCATGCGGCGAGTCCCGAGAGGACCTTCTCGGCCTCGTCGACGAAGCGGTGGACGAGCTCGGCGGCAGGTACGAGTTCGGTGATCGCACCGCCGCCCTGTCCGGCCGGGTAGAACTCGCGGTCGGGGTCGACGCCGACGGTGTCGAGGTCGCCGCCGAGGTGGCTCGCGCCCTGCTGGTAGGCCTTGATCAACTGGGCGGGAAATGGCTCGAGTTCACCCGGGTTGTCTTCGTAGTGCTGCGCCCAGTCGCTCTTGATCACCCGGCAGGTCTTGCCCGTGTAGGCACGGGTCACGACGGTGCCGTCGTCGCTGAGTCCGAGCAGCTTGTCTTTGAACCCGGTCACGGTGCGCGCTTCGGGTGTGGCGATGAACCGCGTGCCGACCCAGATGCCGTCCGCGCCGAGACTGAGCGCGGCGGCCAGTCCCCGTCCGTCGACGATGCCCCCGGCGGCGACCACGGGCACCCGGTCGCCGACGGCGTCGACGACCTGGGGGACGAGCGCCATCGTGGCGATCCGACCGGTGTGCCCACCGGCCTCGGTGCCCTGGGCGACGACCAGATCACAGCCGGCTTCGACCGCCGCGATCGCGTGGCGGACCTTGCCGCACATGTTCACCACGAGCATGTTCTTCGCGTGGCACAGGTCGACCACGTCGCGGGGTACGCCGAGCCCGGCGACGTACACGGTGGCACCCGACGCGGCGATCCGTTCGATCTTCGCCTCGATGCCGTCGGGCATGGCGGTGAGCAGGTCGACGCCGAACGGCTTGTCGGTCAGCGCCCGGGTCGCGTCGAGTTGGGCGTCGAGTTCGTCGTCTCGCATGGTCGAGGCACCCAGGCAGCCGAAACCACCGGCGTTGGAGACGGCCGCAGCCAGTTCCGCATAGGAGACGCCGCCCATGCCGGCGAGCATGACGGGATGTTCGATGTCGAGGATCTCGGTCAGACGCGTACGCATGGTGACCGAGCGTATCCGCTCAGGCCGATTCTTGACCCAACGGTCAATCGGCGTGCGGCCCCTCGGCGAAGGCTCCGTCACGCCGCAGAAACCGGAGATGCAGTCTTTTCGGGGTGAAGAGCACCCCTCTTGGTTCGTCCTCGAACAGCCACCGGGCGAACTTGCGGCGGGTCCAGGGCGTCAGCCCCGCAGTGGCGATCGCCGCTCTGGCCCCCTTGCGGTGCTTCAAGGCGCGGGACAGCAGATTCGCCATGCGGGTGTCGGGCTCCAGATGCTGCGCCACCCAGGCGCGGTAGGCGGCGTGGACGGCGACGGGAGATTCGGGGTGATCGACGATCGCCCGTGCCGCGGCGATGCCACTGGCGAGTGCCTGGCCGATGCCTTCTCCGGTCATCGGGTCGCCCAGAGCCGCGGCGTCACCGACGAACAGGGCGCGTCCGGCGGCGAGCGTGGGGCCGGGCAGCCGGGTCGGGATCGGCCAGGCCTTCCGCTGGCCCTCGGGCGCTGCAGCTTCGCCGATGAACGCGCGGATGTGCGGGCGTTCCAACAGGTCGTCCCAGCGCCGACCCATCGCCGCGCCGTCCAGTCGGGAACCGCGCAGGATGCCGAAACCGAAGTTGACCCGGCCGTCCCCCAGTGGAAACGACCACGCGTAGCCGGGCAGTAGATCGGCGTCGAACCAGATCATCAGCTCACGACTCGCCCGGTCGGACACGTTGGTGAAGTACTGGCGGAACGCGTGCCAGTCGCCGCGGTAGTGCTCCAGTCGCTCACCCAGCGCCCGCCGCAGCGGTGACCACATGCCGTCGGCGCCGATCACCCAGGGCACGTCGAGCATTCCGAGCCCGTCGATCTCGAGTGCGACGCGGTCGGCATGCCCGGTTGCGCCGGTCAGCGCCTGCGCCGTGCGCACCTCCACGCCGTTGCGACCGGCGAGGTCCACGAGGGCGGCATCGAGTTCGGTCCGGCGGGCCACGGCCGCGAAGGTGCCTCGACCACGGGGGAGGGAGAAGGTGACCTGGCGGGCCCGTGGGCCCCGCACGACGATGTCGTGCACCGGCTGCCACGACGGGATGCGCCCCGGATCGAGCCCGAGGTCGTCGAGCAGACGCAACGCGGCGGTGGTCAGCCCGTCGCCACAGCACTTGTCGCGGGGGAAGGTCGCCTTGTCGACGACGAGGACCTTCCTGCCTGCCCGGGCCAGGGTGATCGCGGCTGCCGTGCCCGCCGGCCCGGCGCCGATGACGGCGACATCGATTCCGGCATCATCGATCTGGGACACCCGGAGACGCTACCGGGCATCGCCGCGCGCGGTACCCATCGGCGTGGCCACTCAGCCGGGGCAGACGACCCGATTCGGGTCGTCTCTGCCCGTCGGTGGTGGTGTGTAGCGTGCCGAGAAGGCATCCTGGTTCGTGTCGCCGTCGGTGAAGACCCGGGTCCGGGTCACGGTGACGGCGACGCAGGCGTTCCGGGGCCCGAAACCGAGTCGGTCGGTCACGGTCGAGACCTTCGACGTGAACGGGGTGCCGAAGAGCCGGATCCGCACTCCGCCGCCTACCCGGTCGGCCCAGACCAGCACACCCTTGTCGGACGGGTTCGCGATGACGAGGTCGGGTCCGGTCCACCCCAGCGTGGCCTCGATGCCGGGAAGGACCCCGTCGGGAAGCACGCCGTGACGGCTCGACGCGGGAATGTCGAGGCCCGATTCGTAGGCGGCCTCGAACAATGCGGCCGCGACCAGATCGGTTCCCCCGCCCGAGATCCAGGTCGGACCGTCGGCGGTCGCCACATCTGCGGGCACGAAGCCGCGGCTCGGATCGGGTGGGCCGATCACGTCGTTCAACGACAGCTGCTTGCCGGGCATGATGATTCGGCCCCGGAGCAGAGGGAGTGCCCGGTCGACGTTGGCGAGTTGACCGGGACGGTCGGGGATCGCCACCACGAACTGGCCGGTTCCCGCGCCGGACTTCTCCGCTGTGGGCATCGTCGTGGTCGTCGACGGCGTCGAGGTGGTGGTCGAGGTGCCGGGCGCCGTGTGCTGCCCGCCCGGCCCGGGCGCGGGCGGTGGCGACCCGGGCTTCCACAGCACCTGGGTCTGGGCGGGAAGGCCCGCGCCGAGCAACGTCGTGATGCCCAGCGCTCGGGCCCGCGCCGTGGTGAACTCTGGCGGCACCCGCACCAGCGGCACCTCGACGGCGGCCGTCTTCGACTCGAGTGCGTCGAGGATCGTGTCACCCGCATCGGCCGAACAACACCGCGACCCGTCCACCTGAGGGACCAGCAGGACGCGTGAACCTTCCACGGTGAACGTCGCCGGAACCGGTGAGGTGACCTCCGTGCCGAGTTGCTGGCGAACCGCCGGGATGACGAGGTCGGTGTCGAGCGCCAGCTTCGCGTGCCGGGCACCGTCGGGAAGGACCGACGTGATCCAACTGCGGAGGATGGCCGGCGATGCGGTCATCGACGCTCCCGGGATCGTGAGGTCGATGCTGTGGTCGGTCAGGCTCCGGGCCTGGGAGGCGAGCAGCTCGATCTCCTCGTCGGACACGACCGGTTCGATCGTCTCGGCGACCAGCGGCACCCGCAGCGGCAGGGTGCCGTCGCGGGCGACCCGCTCGATCTGGCCGGCGACCCGGTCCGGGTCGAAGCCGTTCCCGGCGCTACCCGGACTGGTGCCGATCGTGTCGACCGACCCCACCACCTTCGGCTCGGTCACGGGTGTCTGACCTGGAAGGCCCGCGAGCGCCCGACCCAGCTTGACCCGGTCCAGACGCACCGTGACCGGCACGCGGCGGGGTTTGAACCACGACGTCAGCCAGTACAGGGGCCGGAGGGGAGCGGGATCGCTGCGCGCGACCCGCCGTGCGGCCTGGAGCGTCGCGCCGGTGTCGAGATGCAGGCCGATGTCGGCTGCCGACATCGGATACGAGCGACCACCGATGACGAACTCGACCGTGCCCTTGCCGTACTCGGCATCGGCCCGGGCGAGCGCCTGCTGCAGGCCCGGGCCGGTCGTCCGTCCCACGTCGACGTTCTCGACGGTGACGTTGCGGGCGACCCGGGTGCCGAGCGAGCCGTAGTCGATCGCCCAGGCCGTGAAGAGTCCGGCGACGACGGCGACGAGTCCGATCGTGAACCAGCCACGCCAGGTCGGCTTCCGGAGGCGTAGCCGTCGGTGCCTGGCCGCCGGCCGGTGGTCGTCGGTACTCTGCATGGGCTTCCCATTGTCCCACGCCGGCGACGCTTTCCGACGACCCATCGGCCATCGGTCCGCTCGGCGAGATCGGCCGGTCGCGTGGCGCGGATAGGCTCGCCTCCGCATCGTTCAACGAAAAGGGGTATGTCGATGAGTGAGTTGTGCAAGGGACGTGTCTGCGTGGTGACCGGCGCCGGACGTGGTATCGGGCGTGAACACGCGCTGCTACTGGCCCGGCACGGCGCCAAGGTCGTCGTGAACGACCTGGGCGGCTCGATGGACGGCGAGGGGCACGAGACCGGACCAGCACATGACGTGGTCGACGAGATCGTCGCCGCGGGAGGTGAAGCCGCGGCCAACACCGACGACATCTCGACGTTCGACGGCGCGAAGAAGCTCATCGATCAGGCGCTGGAAACCTTCGGCGATCTGGACGTCGTGATCAACAACGCCGGGATCCTGCGTGACCGGATGCTGACGAACATGACCGAAGCCGAATGGGATGCCGTGATCAAGGTGCATCTCAAGGGCACGTTCGGACCGAGCCATTTCGCGGCCGCGTACTGGCGGGACCGCTCCAAGGCCGGTCACGAGGTCGATGCCCGCATCATCAACACGTCGTCGCCGTCGGGGATCTACGGAAACATCGGCCAGACGAACTACGGCGCCGCGAAGGCCGGCATCGCGGCGTTCACGGTCATCGCCTCGATGGAACTCGCCCGCTACGGCGTGACGGTGAACGCGATCGCTCCGGCGGCGCTGACCCGAATGACCGAGAACCTCGGCATGGGCAAGGCCGACGAGGAGACCAAGGAGAAACTGTCGCCGAAGTGGATCGCTCCGATCGTCTGCTGGTTGGCATCCCCGGAGAGCGCGTCGGTGACCGGGCGGGTGTTCGACGTGACCGGTATGGAACTCGCGGTGACCGAGGGGTGGCACAAGGGCCCGACGGCTCCCGCACGCCACGATCCCGAAGAGCTCGGCCCGCTCGTGCTCGATCTCGTGTCCAAGGCCCGCCCGAACGCGGACATGTTCGGCCGCGACCGCACCGAGGGCTGACACGTGCCGATCAACCCTGATGCCGTCGGCTCGAAGGGCGCGCCGACGTCGCGCTCCTGGGATACCCGTGACGTGATGTTGTACGCGCTCGGAGTCGGGGCGGGTCTCGACGAACTGGAGTTGACCACCGAGAACACCCAGGGCGTCGACCTGGTCACGTTGCCGTCGATGGCGGTGATCCTCGGCGGTGGCATGAACGCGCTGGCCGACATCGGTTCGTTCGATCCGGTGCTGCTGGTCCACGGTGGTCAGGCGTTCACGGTGCACGCTCCGATCCCCACCTCGGGCACGGTGACCACCGTCGGTGAGGTGACCGCCATCTGGGACAAGGGTTCGGGTGCGGTGGTCGAGGTGACCTCGTCGTCGACACTCGAAGGTTCGAACGAGGTGTTGTTCACGAACACCACGTCGATCTTTCTGCGGGGCGAAGGAGGCTACGGCGGCGACCGGGGTCCGTCCGGTGCGCAGAACGAGCCGCCCGACACTGCCGCGGACACCCAGGTCGTGTTGTCGACCCGAGACGATCAGGCGTTGTTGTACCGCCTGTCGGGCGACCACAATCCGTTGCATTCTGATCCGTCGTTCGCTGCTGCGGCCGGGTTCGACCGTCCGATCCTGCACGGGCTGTGTACCTACGGGTTCACCGGCCGGGGGCTGATCCAGGGTCTCTGTGACGGCGACGCGACGCGACTCTCCTCGATGGAGGGCCGGTTCTCGTCACCGGTGTACCCCGGTGAGGCGCTCACCGTACGGATGTGGCGGACCGGCGACGGCGAAGCGGTGTTCACCACGCACGGAGCGGACGACCGGGTCGTCATCTCCGCCGGGCGGGCGACCTGGCGGGTCTGACCGCCGGGTTCACCACCTCGTGGGCCCGTTGTCGATGCGTGCTCACCGGGCGAGCGGGGTCGCGATCACGTAGAGGTACGGACGACTACGCCGACTCTTCTCGACGGCCCACAGCTCGGACTGGGCAGGGCTGACACCGGGAATGTCGAAGATCGGCCACGTCCACCTGGCCGGCCAAATTGCCAGCATCTCGACGAAGCGCGGATCGGCGAGAAGCCCACCGGGTCGCCCCTTCGACTCGGCGAAGATCGCGTGCGCGCCACCGTCGAGCACCCTTTGGGCGGTCGCAGACGGTGCAATCCGGTCGCCGACCCGGAGCGCTACCAGGGAGTCGGCCCAGCGCTGCATCCTGGCGTTCACCGAGTCGAATTCGGTTTTGTCCATGGCCGGGGGCAACCGGACCCTGCCGAGCAGTCGACCGTTCACCGCCAGGTCGGGCGACGATCTGAGACTCACCCTCTCGGTCGCTTCGCCGGGGCGGGCGGCTCGCCACGATCCGAACTGCTGGATCTCGTAGCTGCCCGGAAATCGAGCTTCGACTCCGGCATCCTGGAGTCCGAGGACGACGCTCGGCTGGTAGCGCTCGAGCATGATCCTGGCGTCGACGAGCACCGGCCCCTTCGTGCCGGCGAACCCATCGGCGGTGATCTGGCGGATGTCGCGTGCCGGCCCGATCGATTCGGCGAACGTGTCGACGTCATCGAAGGGCACGGCGAGCACCACGAGCACCACGACCAACGCCGCGGCGACACCCACCGCGGCGCGGTCCCGCTTCGCCACGGCGTTGTCGACGCGGGGCAACGCCCGGAACAAACCGATGCCGATGATGAACCAGACGAGCGCGGCGAAGGGCCACAGACCCCTGAAGTACACCGGTGCGAAGCCGTGCGGACTGGGATCGAGCAGGGCCGTGACGAAGAAGGCCGACCACCCCACGGCCCCGAACGCGATGCCGGCCACGATGGTCCAGTCGCGTCGGCGGGCCGCAAGAGCGACGGACAGGCCCGCGAGGCCGAGCAGCACGAGGCCCCACAGGCCACGCCACACCGCTGGTGCACCGCCCCCGTCGGCGCCGAAGGGCGGTGCGGCGTAGGTCGACGGAAACCACCACGGTGGGGTCGCGGTGACTGCGGCCACGACCCCCGCTGACCCGGTGGCGGTCGTGGCCGGGTCGTGGGTCGCGCCGTCGTCGGCGGTGCCATGGACGAAGGCGTGAGTGAGTTTGCCCATGTTGCCGGTGCCGGCGACCTGATCGATCACCGGTGGTATCCACAGGACGATGGCGAGGACGACCGTGCCGATCAACCACCGCAGCGGCACGCGGGGTGTCGAAGTGTCGCTCGGCGGTCCCGACCGACTCGCCCTGGTGAGCCGGACGATCCACACCACCAGTGCCCACGCCCCGATCACGGGCACGACGAGCGTGTACTTCATGGTGCCCTGCATCAGGTAGGTCGCGGTGACCGCGAGGACGGGCAGGGCCGGGGCATCGCCATCCGCGACGGACCATGCGGCGGCGAAGAAGCAGAACGCGACGATGACGCCGACATGGTGCTGGCTCGGATCGACCATCGCCTGACTCCCGATCGTCCAGAGCAGCGATGCCAGCGCGACACAGGCGACGATGGCGCCATGTTCGCCGACCCGCCGGCGGATGAGCCAGATCGCGGTGATGCATGCGAGGGAATTGATGACGGCGAGACCGAGCAGGATTCCCCAGGTCGTACCGAGGAAGTGCACGGGCGCGGCCAGCAGGTACCACCCGAGCGACCCGAGAAACGAGTAGTGCTCATCGGATTGCAACGAGGTGCTGGCGGCGAGGCCGATCAGCGGCGGGTGTGCCGAGAACACGTCTCGGATCCGGACGGCGGCGGTCGCAGCGTCCCAGGTTGGTTCCCAGTCTGCGAGTCCGTTGCGGATCGCCGACACGACGATCGGGATCGTCGTCGCCACCATGATCGCCCGATACGACCAACGCAGTCTCGCGGACCGGGTCGGGTGAACCGACGCGCCGATCAGGCGGGTCGGTGTGCGCACCGGATCGTCGTGGGACTCTGGACTTGTCGGTGCGGTCACTCTCGGTCCCCTCGGGTGATCTGAAACGTCATCATCGTCACCGCCTCGGCACGGCGCCGAGGTCGCCGTGTCGGCCGACTCGTTCCGCTCCCGGTGAACAGCGCGACACTAGGGTCCTGGGTCCGGAGTCATCGGCCATGCCGTCGAGCACGGGGTCTCCTGCTGGTCGAGATCGCCCGGAAGATCCAGGCGCCGCTGCTGACCACCAAGGACGGTCACCACGCCCACCGTGGTGACGCAACCGCGCACGATGCGCTGCTGGGTGTGCAGACCCAGTCCGCGCACGGTTCCGACGACCGCGTCGTGATCTCGGCGGGCAGGACGACCTGGCGCGACTGACACGGTGCCGCTCGGGGGGCCACCCAGATGGGTTGGGTCGACTGCTCAAGAGGATGGTCGCCGACCCGATGGATGCAGCAATGCCACGTATCGGAAAGATGGATCTCCTCCGTTGGGTGGGGCCTTCGGTGCTCCGGATGGTGCTGGCGGGCACCGCCTTGGTGTTGCTCTATGCGTACTGGCCGTTGGACACCGCGTCGGGCACCGACCTGGTCGTGAGGCTGTGCGTCGCTGTTGTCCTGCTCTGCTGCGTCTTCGCCCTGCAAGTGCGCTCGATCGTCGGATCGGACCGTCCGGGGATGCGCGCGATCGAGGTCCTGGCGGCGGCGATCCAATTGGTCCTCATCATGTTCTCGGCGGCGTACTATTCGTTGTCGGTCGACAATTCCCGGGCTTTTTCCGAGCACCTGGACAAGTTCAGCTCCATGTACCTCGCGATCACGACGCTCGCGACGGTCGGCTTCGGGGACATCACACCGAACACCGAGGCCGCCCGCGTCGCCGTATCGCTCCAGATGCTGTTCGACCTCGCCTTTCTGGGGGTCGGGATCCGGGTGATGACCGGCGCGGTCCGACTCGTCCGTGACAAGTCGGGATCGGGCGAGAAGGGGGCCGATCCAACCTGACCGGGAACGGTGCAGGACTCATGGTTCGGAGCGGCCAGGTGGCCGCGCCGTTCAGGACGCGAGGATTCGGGCTTTTTCCTGTTCGAATTCGGCGTCGTTGAGGATCCCCTGGGCTTTGAGTTCACCGAGTTTGGTGAGCTCGGCGATCCGATCGGTCGCCGGTGGTGGCGGAACGGGCGCCGCGTAGGCCTGCTGAGGCGGTGGCGGCGCCTGAGCGGCTTCCTGTCGGGCCCAGCGTTCACCCTGGCGGCGCGACACGTTGTTCGACACGTGGGTCGCGGTGCCGGCGATGATTGCGGTGCGGGCGACCCCGCGGAGGAGTCCAGGCATGATGTCCTTCCTTCGTACGTGATCAGGTGTCGAGAGATTCGAGCAGAGCGGTGACGGGGATGCGGCCGTTCGCGACGAGTTGTGCGCCACTGCGACGCAGTGCAGCCGCAAACGCGGCGGCCCAATGGTTCTCGTAGACGAGGATCGCCGCCGAACGCCCCGGTTCGAGTGCCGAACCGGCCTCGGCCAGGTCGCCCTCGTCGAGCAGGCCCGACGAGGCCTCAGCGAACAACGTGACATCGAGATCACCGTCCATGTCGAGGTCGGTGATGTCGATGCCCACGGTCGTGCCGTCGGCGTTCCGTTGGACGAAGGACAGGTCGAGGACCTTGATGATTCCCCTTTCGACGAGGTCGAGGACCTCGGCGAGTGCAGAACCGTCGGGTACGCGTCCTTCCGGGAACTCGACGACGAGGTAGTCGATCGGGCCGAGCTCGTCTGCGTCGTCACTCATCGATGTCTCCTTCGTACCGGGTCGGTCTGTGGTCCAGAGCGTTCGTCAGCCGAGGATCTTCGCCTTGGCGGCGGCGAATTCGGCGTCGTCGAGCGTTCCCTGGGCGTGAAGCTGTGCGAGCTGGGCGATCTGGTCGGCGGCGTTGGCGGGTGCGGCCGCGTCCTGGATGTAGGACCGCGCCGCAGCGTCCCGGGCACGTGCGTTGGCGATCTTTCGTCGGGTCATGCCGTTGCCGTTCGCGAGGACGTAGACGAGCACGCCGAGCAGCGGAAGGACGATGATGAAGATCACCCAGAGGGCCTTGACCCATCCGTTCGCCTCGTCATTGCGGAAGATGTCCGCGATCACCACGAACAGCACCCAGAACCAGCCGATGACGAGGAAGAGCCAGAGGGTGGTCCAGAAGATCCCGAGCAGGGGATAGTCGTATGCAACCATGTGACCATTTTAACTTGCGTGCGAGACCGCTGCTCGCCGATCAGCCCGCGAGGATCTTCGCATTGCCCGCCGCGCCCGGTGTGCGGTGCCGGCGTCGATGTCGGCCCTGCAGCGTGATCGTTCGCTCCGGCGCAAATATGCAGGACGGTGTCGCACGTACCCGCTCTCCAAGGGCTTCGGACGGGGTGCGGTAAGATCTCCCGACACCGGCCGACCGGCCGGTACGAGCATCCCGGGGAGTCCTGTTGGGGGATTCGTTCACCCATCTGCATCTGCACACCGAGTATTCGATGTTGGACGGCGCGGCACGGGTCGCGGACGTGGTGGCCGCAGCGGCGGCCGACGGGCAACCGGCGATCGGCATCACGGATCACGGCAACATGTACGGGATCCTCGATTTCTACCGGGCCTGTCGCGATCACGGGATCAAACCGATACTCGGCACCGAGGCCTACCAGGCATACGAATCCCGTTCGGAGCGCCCACCCCGCCGAGGACGGGTCGACGATTCGGGCGGCGACGTCGACGGCGATCGCAAGCTCTACTACCACCTGACGTTGCTCGCCGAGAACGGGACGGGCTACAAGAACCTGATCCAACTCTCCAGCCGCGCGTACCTCGAGGGCTACTACTACAAGCCCCGCATCGACTGGGAGCTGCTCGAGTCCCATCACGAGGGGATCATCGCCACCACCGGCTGTCTCGGAGGTCAGGTGCTGCAGGCGTTGCTGCGCGACGACTTCGACGGCGCACTCGCCAAGGCCGCCCGGCTCCAGGACATCTTCGGGCGCGACAACCTGTTCGTCGAGTTGCAGGACCACGGCCTGGCCGACCAGCGGCGAACCAACCCGCAGCTGCTCGAGATCGCCCGGAAGATCCAGGCGCCACTGCTGGCCACCAACGACAGTCACTACACCCACCGTGGTGACGCGACCGCGCACGATGCGCTGCTGTGTGTGCAGACCCAGTCGTTGATGAGCGACCCGAACCGGTTCCATTTCGAAGGTGACGAGCACTTCCTCAAGTCCGCCGCCGAGATGCGTGACCTGTTCGCCGAACTCCCCGAGGCGTGCGACAACTCGTTGTGGATCGCGGAGCGCTGCGACGTCCAGATCGAGTTCGGCAAGCCGCTGCTGCCCGACTTCCCGTTGCCCGAAGGGTTCGCGGACGACGCCGCCTACCTCCGTCACCTCACGTTCGAGGGTGCGAAGGCCCGGTGGGGAGACCCGCTCCCCGAAACGGTCGTCGAGCGCCTCGCCTTCGAGCTCGAGACCATCGGCAACATGGGGTTCTCGTCGTACTTCCTGATCACGTGGGACCTGATCCGCCACGCCAAGTCGAACGGCATCCGGGTCGGTCCGGGCCGGGGTTCGGCGGCCGGGTGCGCGGTGGCGTACTGCCTGGAGATCACCGAGCTGGATCCGATCCGTTACGACCTGCTCTTCGAACGCTTCCTCAACCCGAGCCGCATCTCGATGCCCGACATCGACATGGATTTCGACTCGCGGTGCCGCGACGAGATGATCCGCTACGCGGCCGAGCAGTACGGGCGGGACCACGTCGCCCAGATCATCACGTTCTCCCAGATCAAGGCCCGGGCCGCGGTGCGCGACGCAGCACGTGTGCTCGGCGAGCCCTATGCGGTCGGCGACCGGATCGCGAAGGCGATGCCGCCGCTGATCATGGGGCGTGACACCCCGCTGTATGCGTGTCTCGAGCCGCACCCCAAGTACGCCGACGGCTACAAGATGGCCGCGGAGCTGCGCCAGATGTACGACGACGAACCCGGGGCGCGTGCGGTCATCGACGTCGCCAAGGGTCTCGAGGGGCTACGTCGTCAGGACTCGATCCATGCATCCGCGGTGGTGATCACCAAGGATCCCCTCACCGACATGCTGCCGATCCAGCGCAAGCCCGAGGCCGGGAAGGATCCCGAGGACGCGCCCGTGGTGACCCAGTACGAGATGCACGGTGTCGAGGATCTGGGCCTGTTGAAGATGGATTTTCTGGGTCTGCGGAACCTGGATGTGATCGCCGACGCCCTCGAGGTGATCGAGGCGTTCCGCGGCGAGGTGCTCGACATCGACGACATCCCCCTCGACGACGGGCCCACCTACGAACTGCTGCAGACCGGTGAGACGATCGGGGTGTTCCAACTCGAAGGTGGCCCGATGCGGGCCCTCGTCCGGTCGCTCGCGCCCACGACCTTCGAAGACGTCGCCGCGCTGATCGCCCTGTACCGACCGGGTCCGATGAGCGCCAACATGCACAACGACTACGCGGACCGCAAGAACGGTCGCAAGCCCATCGAGTACCTGCACCCCGACGCCGAAGAGGTCCTGGCCGGCACCTACGGGCTGATGATCTACCAGGAATCGGTGATGCGGATCGCGCAGAAGTTCGCCGGTTATTCGCTCGCCGAAGCCGACAACCTCCGCAAGGCCACCGGCAAGAAGATCCGGGAGTTGATCCAGGCGGAACGCGCGAAGTTCGAGGAGGGATGCGAGGCGACCGGTTACGGCCGGGCTCTCGGCAAGCAGTGGTTCGACATCATCGAACCGTTCGCGGACTACGCGTTCAACAAGTCGCACTCCTATGGCTACGGGCTCATCAGCTACCAGACCGCGTACCTCAAGGCGAACTACCCGGCCGAGTACTTCTCGGCGTTGCTCACCAGCGTCAAGGGAAACCTCGACAAGGCCGCGGTCTACCTGGCCGAGTGCCGGGCCATGGGTCTGGAGGTGCTCGTCCCCGACGTGAACCGGTCCGCGTCGGACTTCGTGCCGATCCGTACCGGGGACGGCGACGTCGTCATTCCATTCGGGCTGTCCGCGGTACGCAACGTGGGCGAGGGCATCGTGGACAAGATCATCGCCGAGCGCGACGCGAACGGGCCCTTCGCCGACTTCTACGACTTCTGTGATCGGGTGGACCCCTCCGCGCTCAACAAGAAGGCGGTCGAGTCACTCGTCAAGGCCGGCGCATTCGATTCGCTCGGTCATCCCCGCCAGGGGCTCGTGCTGGTCGCCGAGGCGATCGTCGACAAGGCGATCGCGCGTCGCCGTGAACGCGATCAGGGCGTGATGAGCCTGTTCGAGTCCAGCGGCGACGACACGACGCGAGTGTTCGACGACCACGACGCGATTCCCGACATGGACTTCGACAAGAAGGTGAAGCTGGCCTTCGAGAAGGAGATGCTCGGGCTCTACGTGTCGGACCATCCGCTCATGGGCGCCGAGGAGGCGCTGAGTCGCCGAACCGAAGCGACCATCGACGAGTTGGCCGATCTCGCCGATGGCACGACCCGCACCGTGGGTGGCGTGGTCACCGGCCTGCAGCGCAAGTACACGCGCAAAGGTGATCTGATGGCGGTGTTCGTCCTCGAGGACCTGCGCTCCTCGATCGAGGTGATGGTCTTCCCCAAGACGATGATCAGCGTCGGCCACCTGTTGGCAGACGATTCGGTCATCATCCTGCGGGCCCGGATCGACAAGCGCGACGACACACCCAAGCTCGTCGCGGTCGACGTGCAGCCCTTCGACGGGGTCATCGACGGTGCCCCGCCACTCCGGATCCAGGTGCAGCCCGGCCAACTCGACGATGAACGCCTCATCAGGCTGAAGGGCCTGCTGAGTGAGTTCCCCGGCGAATCTCGGGTGTTCGTGCATCTGGGCGACACCGACGTGCTGCGCCTTCCCGTGCGCTACTGCGTGGAACACGCCGCCCCGCTGGTGTCAGAGGTGCGGGTGCTCCTCGGCGCCGGGTCCGTCCTCGGTTAGCCGCGCACGCCTCCGTCGCGGATGTCGGGGAAGGGCCGGGCCGCTTCGAGTTCGTACGCGAGGCCGAGCAACGTCGCCTCGTCACCCCAGGCGGCCGAGAACTGCACCGAGCCGGGCATCCCGTGGGCGCCGAGGGGGGTCGGCAACGCGATCGCCGGGCCTCCGCACACGTTGTTGACCGGGGTGAACCCCACATAGGTCGACATCCGGTCGAACAACTCGTCGAAGTCGATCCGCGGATCGAGATACCCGAGTTTCGGCGTCGGCAGGTTCAGGGTCGGGCTGAGCACCACGTCGTGAGCGACGAACATCGCGTCGTAGTCGGCCCGGGCGCGGCGGAGTCGCCGAATCGCTCCCAGGGTCGCCCACCGGTTGGCATGCCATTTGGCCTGGAGCCCCAGGGTGACCGGGTCGAGCCGTTCACGATGAAAGTGGCCCCGGTGGCCGAGCTGTTCCGAGCGGGCCATCACCACCGCCATCAGCGCCCAGAACAGCGTGAAATCCTCGGTGAAGTGCCGACCGGTGGGCAGGGTCACCTCGTCGACGTGGTGCCCGAGCCCGTCCAGCAGATCCGCGGTCGCCTCGGCCTGCGCCAGCGTCGCGGGGTCGACGGCGACGCCGGTGGGAGAGACGCGGGCGAAGCCGATCCGGAGCCGACGCGACCCGGGGCCGGTCACCAGACCCACCGGGGGCAGGCGGCGATTGGCATAGGTGCGTTCCATCGCGGCGAGGTGGTGCGCGGCGTCGCGCACCGTGCGGCACAGCGCCCCCTCGGCCGACAGGTTCACGGGGAGTTGGCGCGCCCCTTGACGATCTCTGGTGCGACCCCGCGTCGTCTTGAGCCCGACCAGACCGTTGGCCGCGGCCGGAATCCGGATCGACCCGCCCCCGTCGTTGCCGTGGGCGATGGGAACCGCGCCCGAGGCGACGAGGGCGGCAGCACCGCCCGAGGAGGCGCCCGCGGAGTACCCGGGGTTCCAGGGGTTGTGGGTGGCGGTTCCGTCCGCGAACTCGGTGCTCGCGGTCAGCCCGAATTCGGGCATGGCCGACTTGCCGAGGATCACGAATCCCTGGGCGACGAACTGCTCGGCGGGGCCGTTCGAGTGGCGCATCGGCACGGGGTCGATCGCGGCCGAACCGTGACACGCCGGCATTCCGGCCAGCTCGACGTTGTCCTTCAGGAAGGACGGCACCCCGGCAAAAGGCCCGTCGGCGCCGGGTCGTGATCGGCGCGCCGCCGCACGTGCCTCGTCGAACGCGGCGTACGCGACCGCGCCCAGGGTGTCGTCGACTCGGGTGACCCGGGCGATCGCCGCGTCGGTCGCCTCGACGGCAGAGATCTCACCGGCGGTGATGCGAGCCGCGATCCCCACCGCGTCATCGTGTCCGAGAGCGTCGTCGCCGAATGCGTGGACCACGTGATTCATGGTCGCCAATGATCGCACACGAGCGCGCGGCACCGACCGGCGACCCTGGGCGGACCGGGTCCGCGACCTCCGCCGCCGTGGACGCCCTCAACCCGACGCGTCGTCCGGCGCCGGGAGGAGCCGGGACCGGAACAATTCGAGCACGTCGTCGAGCGCGGCGCGGGTCGGGTGGCCTTCTTCGTCGACGAGTTCTTCGGTGAGAACCGAATGTGCCGTCGGCGTGAAACCCCATTCGTTGTCGGGTGACGAGTCGATCTCGATCGCCCGGAAGTTCTCGCCGAGGTGGTGACGCAGTGACTCGAATCGTTCGGCCGGGCACAACCGGTCGTTCGTGAACCGGAGCCCGAGCACGCAGAGGTGTTCGTCGGTCACCCGGGCGGAGATGGCCTGCATCTCGCCCGGGTCGATACCGATGTCGGCCCGGTGTCGCGCGGTGAGCGTCACGGGGAGGCCGGGTTGGGAGAGCACCGGGGCGATCACCGACGACTCCAGGGTCATGGCCAGAGCGAAACCACCGGTGAAACACATGCCGACCACGCCGACCCCCGGACCGCCGCAGCGCCGATGCTCATCGGCGGCCAGGGCGCGCAGCCATGCCACCACCGGCGAGGTGCGACCCCGGGCGAACATCGTGAACTCCGACGAGATGCACACCTTGGCGACGCTGCCCGCCAGGTAGCCATTCGACGGCGCCCGGCCGGGGGTGCCGAAGAGCTGTGGCAACACGGCGGTGTGGCCGGCGTCGATCATGCGTCGGGCGAAGGAGATGACCGACGGGGTCATGCCCGGGAGTTCGGCCATGACGATCACCGCCGGCCCGGTGCCACCCCGGTACACCGGATGGGTGACGCCGTCCGCGCCGAAGCGCTCGAGGGTGAATCCGGCGATCTCGGGTTCCATGCGGGCGCAGGCTATCGCCCGACGATTTCCTAGGATCGCCCGACGTGAGTGTCGTCGCCGAACCGGTCGTACCCGGGACGCGAGGACTGGGTGGGGCGGTCCGCGACGCTGTGCCGCTGCTGGTGAGCATCAGCCTGCTGCTGATCGGGAGTGGACTCACCGCGACCCTCCTCGGCGTGCGGGCCGCCATCGAGGGGTTCCGACCCGGCGTGATCGGTACGGTCCTCGCCGGGTACTACCTGGGCTACGTCGGTGGCTCGTATTTCGCGCCGACGGCGATCAGACGGGTCGGCCATGTCCGGGTGTTCGCGGGGCTGGCGGGACTCGCCTCCGCGGCCGTGCTGTCACATCTGGTTTTCGTCGATCCGTTGGGCTGGTTTCTGCTCCGCGTCGTGGTCGGGTTGTGCGTGTCGGCGCTGTACGTGGTGTGTGAGACGTGGCTGAACGGGGTGACGACGAACCGGTCGCGCGGGAGCCTGTTCGCGATCTACATGGCTGTCGTCTCCTCGTCGCTGCTGGGTGGGCAGATCCTGTATGCCGTCGTCGGCGCGCGCGGTTTCGAACCCTTCGTGGTCGCCTCGGTCCTCGTGTCGCTCGCGGTCGTGCCGGTGTCGCTGTCGGTGTTTCCCGCCCCGGCTCCGCCGCGGCCCGAGCCGGTGTCGGTACGCATCATCTTCAAGATCGCGCCGCTCGCGGTGAGCGGCACCGCGATGGCCGGATTCATCGGGGCGGCGATGCTCAGTGCCGGCGTCGTGTACGCGAACGAGGCCGGATTCAACCGCAGCGCGACCGGGGCGTTCGTGGGCGCCGCGTTGGCCGGCGGCGTCGCGCTGCAGGTGCCGCTGGGGAACTGGTCCGACCGGGTCGATCGCCGTGTGGTGATCGCGATCGCCGCGGTGGCGGCCGCGCTCGTCGCGGTGGCCGCATCGCAGGTGTCCACCGACCGTCGCCTCGTGCTCATCGCCATGACCGCGGTCGGCGGCGGGACGGCCTTTCCGATCTATTCGCTGAGCGTTGCGCACCTGAACGACTACATCGACGACGGCCTCAAGGTCGCGGCCGGGGCGAAGGTGGTGCTCGTGAACGGGATCGGTTCGGTTGCCGGTCCGGTCGTCGGCAGCCTCGCCATCGGCCTGATCTCTCCGGGCAGTCTGTTTCTCGTGATCGCCGCCGCGTACGGAATCGTCGGCGGTCACGCGGTGTTCCGCATGACCCGGCGCGAAGCCGCGAACGAGGATCGACGGGTGGTGTTCGCACCGGCAGTCGTGGGTGTCGGTCCGACCGCGGTGTTGGGTGGCGAGACCGACGACGGTGAACGCTTTCCGGTCGAGTCGGGCGAGGCGGAGATGGGCGACGATCTGGTGGTGCACTACGTCGAGCAGGGGACCGGCCCACCGGTCGTACTGGTCGGTGACGTGCTCGGCGACCAGGGTGACGTGTGGGACGATCTGCTCCGGCCGTTGGCCGCTGACGGGCTGCGGGTCGTCTCGCCGTCGTTGGGGTCGCGCCATACCGCGCGGGACGCGGCCGAGGCGGTGCTCGCCGTGCTGCGCCACCTCGAGCTCGGCTCCGCGACCTTCGTGGGGTTCGCGTCGGGGGCCCACGTCGTACGCGATCTCGCGGCCGAGAGCGCCGACCGCATCGACGCGCTGGTGCTGCTCACCGATCCCGGCTCGGTGGACGAACTCGCGGTCACCTTCGAGCTGGGCCGTCCGGCGCTGGTGCTCGATGGCGCCGAGCTGTTCGCCTCACCCGAGAACACCGCAGACGACATCGCGGAGTTCACCCGTCCGATCGCGGCGACGATCGCGGTGCAGTGGGAAACCGGTCGGTTCGAGGCGGTCGACGTCGACCCGAGCGTCGGAGACGACGCTGGGTCGTGAGCCGGCACACACCCCTCGGGCCGGCGAACCGGTGATGATCTCGCCGGTGGGGCTCGGCTCACGACATCACGGGGCTGCCAGCGGCATGCTCAGTGGACGGCGTCGGTGAGCGACCCGCGGGTGGCGAAGAGCTTGTCGAGGTCGGTGCTGACCTCGCACGACCCACCGCCGTGTCGATGTCGAGCGGTCGCATCATCGACCGGCACTGCCCCACCGGCATGGTGTCGCGGTCGTCCATCGGGATGGCATCGGGGCCGTCGACCGCCTTCGCCAGGAGCGCGGCGGGGTCATGGTGGCGGGTTCAGTCGTCGGTCGCCTGGGGCGGTGAGATCAGCACGGGGCACGGCGCCTCGCGGGCGACCTTCTCCGACACCGAACCGCCGAACAGACGCCGCCAGGCGCCCTTGCCACTCGAGCCGATCACGATCAGGTCGGCGCCGGTGCGTTCGGCCTCGGTCACGATCGCTCCAGCGGCATCGTCACCCGACGGGATGAGTCGCGTCGCCAACGTGTCGCCCTCGGTCAGTTCCGAGGCGTTCAGTGCATCCACCGTGCGTTGCAACGCGGCCTGGCCACCCTCGACCGATTCGGCGAAGTCCGCCGTGGCTTCCTCTTCGGTCATGAGCGGACCCGCGAAGCCGCTCGCCGTCATCATCGGATCCTCCCGTTCGGGGATCACCATCGCCAGCACGACCTCGATGCCGGGCTGCAACAACTCCAGCGCCCGGTGTGCTCCCCGGATGGCGGCGTCGGACCCGTCGGTCGTGACCAGTACCTTCATCGCCGCACCTCGATCTGTCTCGCCAATGAGGTCATCACCGCCGAGTGTACGTGCCCCGCCGGGCGGTGTCGTCGCGTCTACTGCAGACCCGAGAACGTGCCCCCGTCGATCGGTATCGACACTCCGGTGACGAACCGCGCCGAATCCGAACACAGGAAGGCGGCGACCCTCCCGAAGTCGTCGGGGTCTCCGAGACGTCGAGCCGGGATCACCGCGGCCAACCGGCCACGATCGGTCGCCCCCAGTTCCTCGAGGCGAGGCGTGTCGTGCAGACCTGGTTGCAGGGTGTTGACCGTGACCCCGTCGGCGGCGACCTCGCGGGCGAGGGTCTTGGCGAACGCGGTCGCTCCGGCCCGGGCGACGTTCGACAGGATCAGGTTGCCGGCCGGTTCGCGCACCGTTGCCGAGGTGATCGCCAGTACCCGTCCCCACTGCTGGGCACGCATCGCCGGCACGGCCGCCTCACACATCGCCACCGTCGCCAACAGGTTCAGGTCCAGCGCTGGCTGGTAGGCGGTCAGGGGTGTCGACGCGAACGTGCCCGCGGGCGGCCCGCCGGCGTTGCATACCAGGATGTCGATCCCTCCGAGTGCCTCGTCGGCGGCGGTGACGAATCCGGTTGCTCCTCGAGGGGTGGACAGATCGGCGACGATCGGGATCGTCTCGGCGTCGACGGACGCAGCCGCCGACTCGAGCCGTCCGCGATCGCGGCCACAGAAGGCGACCCGGACCCCTTCGGAGGCCAGGGCGCGGACGACTCCCAGCCCGAGCCCCGACGATCCCGCGGCCACGGCCGCTCGACGATGTCGCAATCCGAGTTCCATGTCGAGCACGTTACGCCGGGCGAACCCGCGCGACTGCGCACAGTGACGTGCCGAAGGGGATCGACGTCCGCCACCGCACCCCGGGTCGCCCCAGCAGTTCCAGCATCCGGTCCACCGGCCACGGGAGGTCGGGAAACTCGGCCGCGGATCCACCGGTCGCCGGTCCCGTCGCGGGTCGGCGTCGGGCACGCCACCAGGCCGCCGGCACCATCTCGGGAAACAAATGACCGGTCTCGTCGACGACGACCGGCGCCGTGGCGAGCAGTGCCGCCAGTGCGTCGAACTCGTAGCGGCGGACGTGGCCGAGCGCCTCGTCCCACGCAGACCACAGGCGGGGCGACGCGGGCACGGTCACGATGATCGTCGTGGCCGGTTCGAGCCGGGCCACCAGATCAGCGAGGAACGCCCGATCGTCGGCGAGGTGTTCGAGGACATCGAGGAGCGTGACGACGTCGACCCGGGGGAGCGGGTCGACCCCGTGCAGATCGGCCCGCTCGCCATGCCGTGCGCGGAGCAGCGTCCGCAGCGATTCGATCGGTTCGTCGAAGGTGTAGGTCGCCTCGGGTCGGCTGCGGGCGAGGAACTCGCCGGTGACCCCCGAACCGGCACCGACGTCGAGCAGGGTGAACGGTCCGCACGGGAGGTGGGCCGCGACGAATCTCCATCGGAGCCGGTGCCAGAACAACCGGGTCGGGTCGTCAGTCTGACTGAGAAGATGCGATTCGAGTGCGTCGGTCATCGGCCACCTCGAGGCCGCTCAGGGAGATGCCGCGTGACTGGGCGAACAACGCGAACAGGATCACGCAGCAGGCGATACCGATGAGCGCCGCGACCACCAGAGCCAGCCCGAGGCCGATCGACCAGGTGCCGATCCGTGCGTCGGTGAACGCCCACATGATCGCCAGGGACACCAGGAAACCCGTTGCCACGACGACCAGTGCCGCCAGGCCGCCCAGCGCGCGCAGTGCGATCCGGTCCATGAAGGGCATCAGCATCCTCAGGCCGTGCAGGATCAACCGTTCGCGGTTCATGCGGGAACGGCCCGCGTAGCGATGTCCTCGCGGACACGGCACGAACAGGACCGGGGCATCGAGGCTGATGAACGACGACGAATAGCACAGATCGAAATGCGGATGCCGGAGCAGACCGTGGACGACCGAGCCGCGGTAGGCGGCGAAGTTGCCGCTCCTGATCGTGGTGCCGGTCAGCGCTCTGAACAGCAACTTGAACAACACGTAGAACGCCTTGAACGTCACCGACTCCTGTCGGCTCGTGCGAGCTGCCAACACGACGGACCCGGGGGTCGATGGGGAGTCCAGGAGCGGTTCGATCAACGCGGGGATGTCCTGGGGACGGTCTTCTCCGTCGGCATCGAGGGTGATGACCAGGTCGTCGGCCTCGATGCAACCGGCGAGTGATCGAAGACCGAACACGAGGCCTCGCTGGTGGCCGAGGTTGAACGGTGGTTCGATCACCACGACATCGTCGAGCGCGGTGAGGAGCGCGATTTCCGCGTCCTGGCCGGCGGTGTCGTCGATCACCGCGAACCGCACCGCGGTCGTCGCCGTCGCGGGCAACGCGGTCAGTTCGGTCCGGATCTGCTCGCGGAGCTGGAGGAACGACGCGACATCGGCGTAGCACGGCGTGACGATCCAGATTCTCTGCGGTGACGTCGGGTTCCGGTCCACCTGCTCAGCTCGGTGTCTGGTGCCTGCGATCGAAGGGTCTGCGCCGCCAGATATCGAGCCCAGAGCGCCGCGCTAGCCTACCAGACCCATGGCACTCCGAGGTCCCGCCCCGAGTGTCGCGCGGGCTCGGGCGAGAGGTTCGGTCGCCGCGTTTCTGCGGATCTCCGCCATCCTGTCCCTCGCGTGTCTGTTCTTCCTCTGGAAGCCGATCGCCACGGGCGAGTTCTACGCGGCGGGCGACGTTTCGGGATTGTCCTCGATCGTCCGCGCGGAAGGTACCGAACCGGCGCGTCTTCCCCAGATCGACGTCGTCGTCGACATTCTGCCGTGGATCGAGTTCAGCGGCGACGAGCTCCGCTCCGGGCACCTTCCCACCTGGAACCCGTACAACAACTCCGGGGTGCCGCACCTCGCGAACATCCAGGCCGCCGTGTTCTCGCCCTTCAGCGTTCCCTTCTACCTCCTGTCGATGCGCATGGCGCTCATCGTGTCGATCTATCTGCTGTTGATGACCGCCGGGCTGCTCGCGTACGGGTTGATGCGCCATCTGGGCGCGTCGGAGCTGGCCGGTATCGTCACCGCGCTCGCCTACATGTTCAGTGGGTACCTGGTGTTCTGGTTGCGATGGCCGCTCGCCAGCGTGGCCGCGTTCCTTCCGGGGATCCTCTGGGCGTCGAGCGCACTCATCCGTGCCGTGGGTTGGAGACAGATCGTCCGGCGGGGATGTGCGGTGATGGTGCTGGTCGCATTGGCGGTGTTCGCCGGGCATCCCGAGACCCTGTTCTTCGGGCTGTTCCCGAGTGTCGCCTGGTGCGTGGCATCGCTGCTCACTCGACGCACCGGCGTCGCCGACTTCCTGCGGCGGATCTCGATGCTCGCTGCCGCCGGCGTCGCCGGGCTCGCACTCGCTGCGGTGCAGGTGTTGCCCTTCACCGAGTACCTCCTGCAGAGCCCGACGTTCGACGGACGTCAGGTCCACGTCTTCCAATCGTTCAGATGGAGCGCGATCCACGCGTTTCCGCTCGCGCACGGTTCGCCGACGATGGCGTACGCGGGCCCGTACGACTTCCTCAACGAGTTCCACGAGATCACGATTCTGTACGTCGGGATCTTCGTGCTCGTCCTCGGCGCGGTCGCGGTGCTCTCGCCACTGTGGACGAAGCAACGGACGCCGCTGCTGTTCGCCGGTCTCGCGGCGGCGGTGTTCGTCTTCGTCTACGACGTGTTCGGTGCCGGGACCCTCGCGAGTCGACTGCCGGTGCTGTCGCTGATGATGCCCAGTCGGGTGGCCGTCGTCTGGGCGTTGTGTCTCGCACTCCTCGCCGGATTCGGGGTCGATGCGCTGCGCGTGGTGCCGACCGTCGGCGAATCTCGACGTCGGACGATCGTGGTCGCCGTCGCAGCGGTCACCGCGGTCGTCGTCGCGGGCCTGACCTACCGCGCCTGGCGTCTCTACGAATACGCCTCGTACCGGTCGTCGCACGAGCGGCAGGTGGCGTGGCAGACCCTGGTGCACCATGTCGGTTTCGTCGTGGTCTCCCTGCTCGTCGGACTGGGCTGCGCCGTGCTGCTCGTGACCTTCCGTGGCCGGACCGTGCGCCGCATCGCGTCGGTCGGGATCGTCCTGGTGGTCTTCCTCCAGGGCGGTCTCCTGCTACGTGGCCAGAACTCGACGGTTCCCGCGGACCGGTTCATGAACTTCTCACCGCGGGTGTCGAAGATCGCGCGCCACATCGGTGTCAATCAGACCATCTGGGTGGACCAGGCACGCCTGATGCCGGACGTGAACCTCTGGATTCCCGCGTATTCACCCGACAATTACGACGTGATCGGCATCGACGCGTACCAGCGACTGTTCCGCGCCACGTTGAATCCGCCGCATGCGATCGAGATCGCCGGCGTCGAACTGGGCCTGTTGACCGGGCCCTATGACCCGCCGGACGTCCGTGCGCTGCAGGCGATGGGGATCCGGCGAGTGGTCACCAAACACAGTTTTCCCCTGATCACCAGCACCAATCTCGCGGCACGGGCCGCCACGGTGAAGGCCGATGGTGCTGGGCAGTACACGTACCGATGGCGCGCCGAGGCGCCGCGCGAACTGATCGTCTACACCGCAGGGGTCGCCGACGGTGGCACCATCGACGTGGTCGTCTCCGGAGACGGCATGGCCGGCGAGATCCGGCGTCGGATCGAGATCCACGGATCGCTCGGCGCGGCCACGCTTCCCGTCGGCCTCCCCGATGCCGGCGTCATGGCCGCCACGTTCGACCGGCCCAGGGGTGCCCGCAACGGTCCGGACGAGGGCAGGATCGTCGGATCCTCGATCGTTGCCAGTCCGCTGGGCGGTCTCGAACTCGACGCTTCGGTCGACGGATACCAGATCTTCGAGGTGCCGGGCCCCTCCGGCTTTCTGTACTCACCGTCGGCGGCCCGCTTCGTCACCACCGACGAGGCGGCCCTCGACACCGTGCTCGACGCCGACTTCGATCCGACCGACGAGGTCGTCATCGAGCAGCCTCACGCGCCCAGGTCGCCGACTTCGGCCCACCACGGCCCTGGCCGCGTGCGGGTCACGGCCATGAGCCCGACCCAGGTGACCGCGACCGTGACACGTACCGACCCCGGGTACGTCGTGTTCACCCAGAACCACTACCCGGGTTGGCGAGCGACCGTGAACGGCGAGGACGTGCCGGTGCGGCGCGCGAACTCCAGCTACCAGGCCGTCCGGGTTCCGAGTGGAACGTCCACGGTGCGATTCCACTTCGAGTCGACGTCGCTGTCGATCGGCATCGCCGTGTCGATCGGCACCTTTCTCGTCGGTCTCGTCGCTTTGCTCGCGACATCGTTCGGCCGTCGGGACCGGCAGTGAACCTCGAAGGAGCCGCGGCGCACGACACGACGACGGCCGGCCCGGTCGGCGCGCCCGGGGGAGTCCGCCGCCGCCTGTCGTACCTCCCGGGTCTCGAAGGCATCCGGGGGTTCGCACTCGTGGCCGAGCTGACCGCGCACCTCGGGCTGTTCGTGGTGACCGCGGCCTACCGGCTGTTGATGCCGGGCGCCCTCACGGTCATGTCGATCTTCTTCGTGCTGAGCGGCTTCTTCATCACGGTCATGCTCCTCCAGGATCACGACCGTTTCGGTCGGATCCGCTTCTGGCGGTTCTGGCGGGGTCGGGGTCGGCGCCTGTATCCGCCGCTGCTGCTCGTGCTGGCCGCCCACTGGCTGATCGTGCTGCACTACCAGCGATCGATCGGGCTCGAGTGGCGGGACGACCTCTGGGCGCTGACCAACACGATGGACTACCGGTACGCGGTCACCGGTGAGCCTGCACTCGATCGCGCGGAGCTGGTCATCTTGTGGAGCATCGCCGTCGAGGTGCAGTTCTACCTGCTGTGGCCGTTCGTCGTCGCCGGGCTCGTCAAGTACGCGAAATCGCTCCGGAAGATCGTGTGGACCCTGGCGATCATCGCCTTGGGGAGCACGATCGTCCGGACCGTGGAATACCGCGCCTGGGGAGACTGGCTCGCCGTCTACTTCAGGTTCGAGGGACGGATCGATGCGTTCGCGATCGGATCGATCCTCGCCTTCCTGTGGTACCGGAGGAAGCTTCCCCTGGCGACGCTCAGGCGACTGGCCTGGCCATGCCTGCTCGTCTTCGTCGCGAGCTTCTGGTTGGTGACGCTGCAGACGAAGTCGCTCTACACCTGGGGCTTCCTGGCGTTCAATCTGGCCGCGTTCGTGTTGGTCGGTGCGTGCCTCGACCGCAGTTTCGCCATCACCAGGTTCTTCGCGAACCGGTTCCTCACCCTGGCCGGTCGGGTCGCGTACTCGTTCTACATCATCCACATCCAGGTGTACATGTGGGTGGTCCTCGAGCGACGCTACCTGCCGATGTGGCAGCAGGTCGCGCTCGCACTGGGCGGCACGCTGGTGTTCGGCACGCTCGGTTATCTGGTGGCCGAACGGCCCTTCGTGTCCGTGCGGCACACTCGACGTGTCGCCGTCAGGCCGAGCCCGGTCGGCGCGGACCCCTGACCGTTGCATGAGTATGCACTCGGGTGTATGCTTGGCGGATGGCAGCGACAACGACCAGGGTCGGCATCATCGGCGCATCCGGCTACACCGGGGCCGAGCTGCTCCGACTCCTCAGCGGCCATCCCCGGTTCGAGTTGGCATTCGCCACCGGAGAGTCCCAGGCCGGCAAGCGTGCGGCCGACCTGTACCCGTCACTCGCCGCCGCCCATCCCGACCTCACCTATGTGGCCTGGGATCCCGAGCTGCTCGAAGGGGTGGACCTCGTCTTCTGTGCCCTTCCCCACGGCGCGTCCCAGGCGCTCATGCCCGCGCTGGTCGACGCCGTCGACCACGTGATCGACCTGGCCGCCGACTTCCGGCTACACGACGCCTCGCTGTATCCACGGTGGTACGGCGCCGAACACGCGTGTCCCGATCTGATCGACCGGTTCGTGTACGGACTGCCCGAGCTGTTCGGCGACCAGATGCGCAGCGCCCGTCACGTGGCGGTGCCCGGGTGCTACCCGACGACCGCGGTGTTGCCGCTCGCCCCCCTGGTACGGGCCGGTCTCGTCGCCGCCGATCCGATCGTCGTCGATGCTGCGAGCGGTGTGTCCGGGGCCGGGCGCTCACCGAAGCCGACCACCCACTTCGGTGCCGTGGACGAGAACTTCTCGGCCTACGGGGTCTTCGACCACCGCCACACGCCCGAGATCGAACAGACCCTCGGCACCCAGGTGCTCTTCACCCCGCATCTCGTGCCGATGAACCGGGGCATCCTCACCACCTGCTACGTCCGACCGGCGAACGAGTCGATCACGACCGACGCACTGCGGGGCGCACTGCACGACGCCTACGCCACCGCGACGTTCGTGACCGTGGTCGACCAGCCGCCCCACACCAAGGCGACGCTCGGTTCGAACGTCGCACAGGTCTGGGTCGCAGCAGACGATCGCACCGGGTGGGTGATCGCGATGGGAGCGCTCGACAACCTCGTCAAGGGGGCGTCGGGTCAGGCGATCCAGTGCGCCAACATCGTGTGTGGCTTCGACGAGGCGCTCGGCCTGCCGACGGTGGGGATGATGCCGTGAGCGTGACCGCCGCCACCGGGTTCGTCGCCGCCGGGGCGACCTGTGGGCTCAAGGAGTCCGGCGCCCCCGATCTCGCTCTGGTCGCCACCGCGGACGGCGAACCCGTCGCGACCGCCGCGGTGTTCACGTCGAACAGGCTCACGGCCGCGCCCGTGGCCACCTCGCACGCGCATCTCGCCGCGACCGGTGGTCGGGCGAGCGCGGTGATCGTCAACAGTGGCAACGCCAACGCCGCAACCGGCGCCCAGGGTCGAGCCGACGCCGAGGCGATGTGCGAAGCCGTCGCCACCCATCTCGCCCGACCGGCCGAAGAGGTCCTGGTGTGCTCGACCGGACTGATCGGGATCGCCCTGCCGATCGCCACGGTGCTCAGCGGCGTGCCCGATCTGTTGGCAGGCCGGGGGGCCACCGCAGCGCATGCCGCCGCCGCGGCCGAAGCGATGCGCACCACCGACACCCACCGCAAGGAAGCCGTCGCCCGGGCCGACACCGCGACCGTCGGCGGCATGGCCAAGGGGGCGGCGATGCTCGCCCCGAACATGGCCACGATGCTGGCCGTGTGCACCACCGACGCCGAGGCCACGCCCGCCGTCCTCCACCGGATCCTGAAGGCTGCGGTGGACGCCTCGTTCAACGTGCTCGACGTCGACGGGTGCACCTCGACCAACGACACCGTGATCCTCATGGCCTCCGGTGCGGCCGGGCCGGTGGAGGCCGACGCGCTCCAGGCGGCCGTCACCGAGGTGTGCACGAACCTGGCCGCCCAGATGGCCGGAGACGCCGAAGGTGCCACCAAGACCGTCCGGGTCGAGGTCTCCGGAGCAGCTTCCGACAACGATGCGGCCACGGTCGCCCGGGCGATCGCCCGCAGCCAACTCGTCAAGTGCTCGTGGTACGGCGAGGATCCGTACTGGGGGCGCATCGCCAGTGACGCCGGCAGCGCCGGAGTCGACTTCGATCCGGCGACCACGCGCATCAGCTACGGCGGCATCACGGTTGCGGAGGGATGTGTGCAGGTGCGCCACGATGCCGCTGCGGTCGCCGCGCACCTGGCCCGACGTGACGTGGTCGTGGGTGTCGATCTCGGGCTGGGCCGGGGCCGTGCGCACGTGTTGACCAACGACCTCACCCACGCGTACATCGACGAGAACATGGGGACGTCATGAGCGACTTCGAGGCCGGTGACCGGGCTGCGGTCCTCGTCGAGGCGCTGCCCTACATCCAACGGTTCCGAGACGCGATCGTCGTCGTGAAGTACGGCGGGAACGCCATGGCCGACGATGCCACCACCCGGCGCCTGGCCGAGGACATCGTGCTGATGCGCGCGGTGGGTCTGCGCCCCGTGCTCGTCCACGGCGGCGGACCTCAGATCGGGGAGTTCACCGAACGGCTCGGTATGACCCCGGAGTTCCGTGACGGGCTCCGGGTCACCGACGCCGAGACCCTCGACGTGGCGCGCATGGTGCTGGTCGGCAAGGTCAACCGTGACCTGGTCGCCGCACTCAACGTGCACGGCCCGGTGGCGGTCGGCGTCGCCGGGGAAGACGCCGGGTTGATCGCCGCAGAGCCCCGGGACCCGTCGCTGGGTTTCGTCGGCGACGTCTCCGACGTGAACCCGTCGGTGCTGCAGAGCCTGCTCACCGAAGGGCTCATCCCGGTGGTGTCCACGATCGGGGCCGACGCGGAGGGGCAGGCCTACAACATCAACGCCGACGCGGTCGCCGGCGCGCTGGCCGCCGCGATCGGTGCGACCAAGCTGATGTATCTGACCGACGTCCCCGGCCTGCTCGCCGACGTCGACGACCCGGCTTCTCTGATCGGGCAGGTCACCGTCGGCGACCTCGACGACATGGTCACCCGTGGTGCCGTCGCCGGTGGGATGATTCCCAAGGTCACCGCGTGTGTCGACGCGGTGCGTGCCGGGGTGGGCAGTGTCCACATCCTGGACGGCCGCCGCGCTCACGCCTTGCTACTGGAACTGTTCACCGACGCCGGAGTGGGAACCATGATCGCAGATGACCGGGAGATCACCGATGGCCTTTGAACCCGGCGGTCCCCTCATGACCACGTTCGGCCCGACCCCGGTCACGTTCGTACGGGGCCGCGGCGTCGAACTGTTCGACACCGACGACAGGCGGTACCTCGATCTGCTTGGCGGACTGGCCGTCACCGCGCTCGGGCACTGTTACCGCCCGGTCGCCGACGCCATCGCGGCCCAGGCACACGAGCTGGTCCACGTGTCGAACCTGTTCGGGAATGCCCATCACGAGGCGGCCGGCCGCCAACTGGACGAGCTGCTGGGTGGCGGGGGACGGGTGTTCTTCGCCAACTCCGGGGCCGAGGCGAACGAGTGCGCCATCAAACTCGCCCGTCGCTTCGGTGGTCGGGGTCGCCACGTCGTGGTGAGCGCGTACGGTTCGTTCCACGGCCGGACGTTGGCGACCCTGCACGCCACCGGGCAGCCCGAGAAGCACGAGGCGTTCCAACCCCTTCCCGAGGGGTTCCGCCACGCCGCTTGGTGCGATCTCGATGCGCTGCAGGCGGCGATCGATCCGACGGTGACGGCGGTGTTGCTCGAGCCGATCCAGGGCGAGGGCGGAGTGAATCCGGCGACCGCCGAGTACTTCCGAGGCGTGCGGACACTGTGCGACGAACGGGGACTGCTGTTGATCGCCGACGAGATCCAGACCGGCCTGGGTCGCACCGGAGAGTGGTTCGGGTGCGATCACTTCGGTGTCCGGGCCGACATCGTCACGGTCGCCAAGGCGCTCGGCAACGGCTTTCCCGTCGGGGCGTGTTGGGCGCGTGCCGAAGTGGCCGACACCTTCGAACCCGGCGACCACGGCACGACGTTCGGCGGTCAGCCCCTGGCGGCGGCCGCGGCCAGGGCGACCCTGGCTGCGATGGTCACCGAGGACGTCCCGGCAAAGGCCCGCCGCGCCGGAGCGCACCTGAGCGAGGCACTGCTCGCGCTCGAAGGGGTCACCTCGCTGCGGGGCATGGGACTGTTGCTCGGCGCAGAACTCGACGCCGGACTGGATGCGCGGATCGTGGCGGCCGCGGCGCTGCAGGCCGGTCTGATCGTCAACCCGGTACGACCCACGACCCTGAGATTCGCACCCAGCCTGTTGATCACCGATGCCGAGATCGACGAAGCGGTCGGCATCCTCGCCGGCGTGCTCGAAGGAGCGCGGTGATGCGTCACCTGCTCGAAATCGACGACCTCGACCCATCCGAGCTCGCCGCGATCGTCGACTACGCCTCGCGGCCCCCCGAGAAGGTCCTCGCCGGCCGAGGGGTCGGGCTGGTGTTCGAGAAGCCTTCGAACCGCACCCGTCACTCCACCGAGATGGCCGTCGTGCAGCTCGGCGGACACCCGGTCACCTCTCAGGGCGCCGAGGTCGGTATCGACACGCGCGAATCCGCGGAGGACATCGCCCGGACACTGAGCTGTTACCACGCGGCGATCGCGGCCCGCGTGTACGAGCACCACAAGGTCGAACGTCTCGCCGCGGCGGGCTCGGTGCCGGTCGTCAACCTGCTCTCCGACACCGCTCACCCGCTGCAGGCGATCGCGGACGTCCTCACGATCGCCGCCGAGTTCGGCAGTGTCCAAGGCCGGACGGTCACCTACGTCGGTGACCCGAACAACGTGTTCCAGTCACTGGCACTGGCCACCGGTATGTTGGGGGCGCACGTGCGACTGGCCGCCCCCGCGTCGCACCCCGCGCCGGCGACGATGCTCGACCGGATCGCCGCGGCCGGTGTGACCGTGGCCGTCTTCGACCGGCCTGAGGCGGCCGTGGACGGCGCGGAGGTGGTCTACACCGACACCTGGATCTCGATGGGGCAGGAAGCCCAGGCCGACCGACGTCGCCGGGACTTCGAGGGTTTCACCGTCGACACGACCCTGCTCGACGCTGCCGCGAGCGACGCCGTGCTGCTGCACTGCCTGCCGGCCCACCGCGGCGAGGAGGTCTCCGCCGAGGTGCTGGACGGACCGCGCAGTCGCATCTGGGTCCAGGCCGCCAACCGCATGCACGCGGCGCGTGCCGCCCTGTGGTGGCTCACCGAACAGGCGGCCTGAGGCCCGTGGCCGTCTCCAAGACCCGACGCCAACACCGGATCACCGAGCTCCTCGGCAACGAGGCGATCCGCAGCCAGGCCGATCTGGTCGCCCTGCTCGCGGCCGAGGGCATCACGGCGACCCAGGCGACGGTGTCCCGGGACCTCGACGAACTCGGCGCGATCAAGGTCCGCGCCCGTGGCGGCACGAGCGTCTATGCCGTGCCCGAGCTGCCCTTCGCCCGCCGAGGCGGCGACGATCACCTGCACCGGATCCTGAGCGACTGGGCGGTGTCGATCGACGCGTCCGCGAACCTCGTGGTCGTGCGAACCCCACCGGGTTCCGCGCACGTGGTCGGCTCGGCGCTCGACCAGGCCGGGCTCGACGGCGTGTTGGGAAACGTCTGTGGTGACGACACCATTCTCGTGGTGGCCGCTCACCCCGACGGCGGTGCCACACTTGCTGGTCGGCTGTGCGCGATGGCCGGCCTGGACGACACAACGAGGAGAACGAACAAGTGACCAAGCGAGTCGTGTTGGCCTACAGCGGTGGACTGGACACCTCGGTGGCCGTCCGCTGGATGATCGAGAACTGGGGCGTCGAGGTCGTCGCCCTCTCGGTCGACGTCGGGCAGGCGGGCGAGGACTGGGACGTCGTGCACGAACGTGCCATGGCCGCGGGTGCGGTCGCCGCCGAGGTCGTGGACGCGCGCGCCGAGTTCGCAGACGCCTACGTCGCCCCCGCGCTCGCTGCGAACGCCATGTACGAGGGGCGGTATCCGCTGGTCTCCGCGCTCAGTCGCCCGGTGATCGTCGAGCACCTGGTCGCCGCGGCGCGCCGTCACGGTGCCACCGCCGTGGCGCACGGTTGCACCGGAAAGGGCAACGACCAGGTCCGTTTCGAGGTGGGTGTGCGTTCGCTCGCACCCGACCTCGACGTGCTGGCACCGGTCCGCGGTTGGGGCATGACCCGCGAAGAATCGATCCTGTACGCGTATCGCAACGACATCCCGATCAAGGCCACCAAGGAGAAGGTGTACTCGATCGACGACAACCTGTGGGGCCGTGCCATCGAATGCGGTGAGATGGAGGACCCCTGGCAGGTGCCCCCCCAGGGCGTGTGGATGCTCACGAAACCGACCGCCACCGAACCCCGCGATCTGGTCATCGGGTTCCGCGCCGGCATGGCCGTCTCGATCGACGGCGAGGAACTCGGGATGCTCGACATCATCGACCGCCTGAACGCGATCGTCGGATCCTATGGCTGGGGCCGGATCGACATGGTCGAGAACCGACGGGTCGGGATCAAGTCGCGGGAGACCTACGAGTGCCCGGCCTCGTTGGCGCTCATCATGGCCCACAAGGATCTCGAATCGATCTGTCTGGAGCGCGACCTCGACCGCGAGAAGGCCCGGCTGGAGCCCCGCTACGCGGAACTCATCTACGACGGGCTGTGGTTCTCACCGCTCAAGGAGGCACTCGACGCCTTCGTCACCTCCAGCCAGCGGTTCGTGACCGGCGAGGTCCGTCTGCACCTCTCGCCGGGTTCGTGCGAGGTGACCGGCCGACGCAGTCCCCACAGTCTCTACGACTACGCACTCGCCACCTATGACGCCGCGGACACCTTCGAGCATGCCGACTCGGCCGGGTTCGTACGGCTGTGGGGACTGGGGCTGGAGACGTGGTCGGCGCGGCAAGGCCCCGGCGCGCGCAAGGATGGGGCTCGATGAGCACGCTGTGGCACGGTCGGTTCGAAGGCGGGCCGACCGACGAGCTGCTCGCCTACACCGTCAGCCTGCCCTATGACCGACGGCTCGCGGCCGACGACATCGCCGGGTCACGGGCCCATGTGCGCGGTCTGGTGCGAGCCGAGATCCTCGACGGAGACGAGGCCTCGGCCGTCTTGGCCGCACTCGACGACGTCGAGAACGAACTGGCGGACGGGACGTTCGATTTCGCACCCTCCGACGAGGACATCCACACCGCGGTCGAGCGGCGGGTCACCGAGATCGCCGGCGCTCCCGGTGCAAAGCTGCACACCGGGCGGAGTCGCAACGACCAGGTGGCGACCGACCTGCGCCTGTACACGCGTCGCGCGGTCGACGAGATCGTGGAGCGGATCATCGCCTTCCAGGAGGTGGTGCTCGGGGCGGCCGCCGCGGCCGGTGAGATCTACCTGCCCGGCTACACGCACCTGCAGCGGGCCCAACCGGTGCTGTTGGCCCACCACCTGCTTGCGCACGGCTGGGCCCTGGCGCGCGACGTCGATCGGCTCGTCGCCACCCGACGGCGACTGAACGTGTCACCCTTGGGCGCGGGCGCGCTCGCCGGGTCGTCGTTGCCGCTCGACCCGCACGGAGTCGCGGCCGATCTCGGCTTCGACGCGGCGTTCGACAATTCGCTCGATGCGGTCGGTGACCGTGATTTCGTCGCCGAGGTGCTCTTCGATCTCGCGCTGTTGGGGGTGCACCTGTCGCGGATCGGCGAGGAGGTCGTGTTGTGGTCGTCTGCCGAGTTCGGCTTCCTCGATCTCGACGAGGGCTACTCGACCGGTTCCTCGATGCTGCCCCAGAAGAAGAATCCCGACATCGCGGAACTCGCCCGCGGCAAGGCGGGCCGGCTCATCGGCCACCTCACCGGCATGCTCGCCACGCTCAAGGGTCTCCCGCTGGCCTACAACCGCGACCTGCAGGAGGACAAGGAGCCGCTGTTCGACGCGATCGACCAGATCACGTTGGCGCTGAGCGCGCTGACCGGCCTGATCTCGACGGCCACGCCGTCGGTCGACCGCATGCAGGAGGCGGCCGACTCGCCCTATCTGGTCGCAACCGACCTGGCCGAGTGGCTGGTCGAACGGGGCATGCCGTTCCGTGACGCGCACGCGGTCATCGGCGGACTGGTGCGCGACTCGATCGAACGCCACGTGCCGCTCGCCGAGCTGGTCGCGGCCCACCCCGATCTGGGTGCCGATGCGGTGGCACTGTTGGAACCCGGCGTGGCGGTGCGCCGCCGCCGGACACCCGGGGGAGCGGGGCCCGAGCCGGTCGCGGCGCAACGCGAGGCGTTCCGTGCCCGCATCGACGCCGACCGGGCCCGCGTCGCGAAACGGTGAGGCGGGTCACCCGGCCGTTTCTCGCCCGCGATCCCCTCGAGGTCGCGCCCGAGCTCCTTGGCTGCCTGCTGGTCCGCGACGACGCGACCGGCAATCGACGGGTGGGCAGGATCGTGGAGGTCGAGGCGTACCTCGGTGAGGCCGACCCCGCGTCCCACGCCTTTCGCGGCCCCACGCCACGCACCCAGGTGATGTTCGGCCCGGCCGGACACCTGTACGTGTACCGGTCGTACGGGATCCACTGGTGCGCGAACGTCGTGTGCGGTGCAGACGGAACCGCGGCGGCGGTGTTGGTGCGGGCACTCGAACCCCTCGAGGGCATCGAGTCGATGGAGGCCGACCGCCCCCGGGCCCGCCGCATCACCGACCTGGCGAGCGGCCCGGGCAAGTTGTGCGCCGCGCTGGCCATCACCGGAGCCGACGGTGGGACCGACCTGTGTGCACGTGCCTCGGCGATCCACCTGCAGACGGGCGGCCCGCGTCCCGAGGAGGTGTGGCAGGGTCCCCGCGTGGGCATCTCCGCCGCCGTCGACCACCCCTGGCGCTTCTGGCTGGCCCGCAACCCGCACGTGTCGGGGCCGCGCGGACGTCCGGGGTGCGCGTGACGGCACACCGTCGTCCGGACGGAGCCATCTCGTCGGTCGGGGAGCGACACTCCGGCCCGGGTCAGCCGGCGGTTGCGGTGTTCGATGCGCCGATGGCCCTCGCGTGCGCGCTGTTCGGCGGAGTCGTCACCGCCTGGTTCGTCGCCGGGGGACTGCAGACGACGTATGACTCGGCGACGTACCTGTCGGTCGCCGAACACCTGGTGAATGGAATGGGCATCACCGCCGCGTCGCAGTCGACGAACTCGCAGATGTCGATTGCGTCCCAGTTGGCGGTCTGGAACCGGGTACCGGTGACCACCTGGCCTCCCGGCTATCCGGTCGCCATCGGGCTGGTGATGACCTTGGGGTTGTCGGCCTTGGATGCGGCCAGAGTTCTCTCGATCGGCGGCGCCGCCGTGCTCGGGCTCGGCGCGTACGTCGGAGCACGCCGGCTCTTGCGGCTGCCGGTCGCCGTGTGCCTCGCCGTCGTCGTGTTGTGTGTTGTCACCCCGAACGCATCCGCGTCCGGTGTGGCGCCGCTCATGGGACGGGCCAACGTGTGGTCCGAATCCCTGTTCGTCCCACTCGCATCGGCTGCCGTGCTGATCGGCATCGAGGCCGTGCGGCGATGCAGCGTTGCCTGGTTCGTGGCGGCGGTCGTCACTGTCGTGGGTGCTTCGTTGGTCCGACTGACCGGCCCGATCTGCGGCTTCGCCATCGCCTGGGCACTCCTGGTCCGAGCGCGGTCGGAGTCGGGGTCGGCGCGCCGCAAGGCGGCAGCGGGCGCGGCGATCGTCGCGGCGTCCGGGGTCGTCGCGCTCGTCGTGTGGACCATCGTGAACCGCCTCGTGCATCAGAGTGACGCGGTGACGCGGACGATCGCGCTGCACGGTCTGGGCGGCGCGGTGCCGACCATGTTCCGGACGTTCGGTCGTTGGTTCGGAGTCGGCGGCTCGTCGTTGGCCCCGGCGGTTGCCATCGGAACGGTGTTGGTGGTCGTGCCATGTGTGTTCGGCATGTACCCGAGGTTGCGACGCTTGCTGTGGCACGACGACGATCCGGTCGGCGTCGCGGTCATGACGCTCTCGGCGGCCATCGTGTTCTGGGTGTTGGCGGTCGTCGCGACGGGCGCGTTCCTGGACGCCACGGTCGGGCCCGACGAGCGGCTCCTCTCACCGGTGCAGCCCCTGGCCTACCTGGTCACGGCGACGTTCGTGTACGCAGTGATCCGGAGGATTCGGGTCGTTCGCCCTGGTGGCCGTGCGGCTTGCACGGCACTCGTCGGTCTGACGGCATTGACGATGGCTCCGTCGATCGCACAGTTGCCGGCTCGTCGAGCCCAGGTCCGGGCCATCGTCGCCACCTGGTCCGTGTTCGACGGGTTGGCCGAGGCGCCGACATCGACCGTGTTCGTCACCAATGCGCCCGATCAGCTCTGGTTGGATACCGGCCGCGGGTCTCTCGTGTTGCCACGTCGGGACTTCATCATGACGCAAACGACGAACCCGCATTTCGGTGAGGACATCGCCGCCATCGGTCGCCTCGCTCGCGCTCGATCGGTGATCGTCGTGGTGAGCCGCGACGTCAACGGGTGGAACGAAGCAGCGACGTCAGCCCTCGTCGAGACGGCCGGGTTCCGACGCGTGGATCGGTGTGGTCCGACGGTCAGGGTCTGGGCGGTGCCTGGCACGTCGGGGTCGAGGACCGCCCACGTGCTGTGTGCTTGAGTCGAGAGGCCGCGATGGTCACATGTCGCCGGGAGTGGCGCAGTCGATGATGTCGTTGGCCTTGGCCATCGTGTCGATCGCGTCGCTCACCCAGCCGCCGTGGACCTCGCTCATCAACGGCTCGGCCTTGGGGTCGCTCAGGAGGGCCTCCGCGTAGTTCCGCCGGTCCTGGAGGTAGATCTTCCAGTCGGTGAGGAACCCGTTCACCACGGTGCGATCCGATGCCCGATCGGGTGCGGGCAGAGCATCGAGGTCGGCGATCATCGGCTCGAGGGCGGCGGTGCCCCGGTTCAACAATGCCGAGCGGTCCGCCGGTGTCTTCGACGTCGACGCGTTGGGGAGGTTCTTGATCGTCGTGGCCGCGGGAGCGCAGATCTTCTCGGCCTTCGCGACCCAGGCCTCGTCGTAGAGCTTGTCGGGGTTCCGGTGCGTGAAGGCCCCCGAGAAGATCGCGACCCAGAACAGCGCCATGAGCATGAAGAAGCCGATGCCGGCGCCCAACGCCCACTTGTTCGGGAGGTGGTCCTGTTCGGCGTCGGTGGCCATCGGTCCATCGTTGCAGTCGCGCGACGACGGCCCCAATCGACCCGCCAATCGTGCCGCCGTCGTTCCGGATGCGACGATGAAGGGGTGTCGACGACGAATGCACTCCTGGACGATCTCGCCGCCCGTGGGCTGATCCACGACCTCACCGACCGTGACGCGCTGGCCGAACGGCTGGCGTCGGGGCCGGTCACGCTGTACTGCGGGTTCGACCCCACCGCCGACAGCCTGCACGTCGGGCATCTTCTGGGGCTGTTGGGTCTGCGTCGGTTCGCCCTGGCCGGCCACCACCCGCTCGCGCTGGTGGGCGGTGCGACCGGCATGATCGGCGATCCGAGTGGGCGGTCCTCGGAGCGGAACCTGTTGACCCCCGAACAGCTCGAGGCCAACAAGTCGGCGATCGCCGGCCAGATCGATGCGCTCATGGGGGCGGACGTCGCGTGGGAGCTCGTCGACAATGCCGCCTGGACGGCCGACCTCTCGCTCCTCGATTTTCTGCGCGACGTCGGCAAGCACGCCACCGTCAACCAGATGATCGCCCGCGAATCGGTGAAGGGCAGGATGGACGGCGCCAACGGGATCTCGTTCACCGAGTTCAGTTATCAACTGCTCCAGGCCCATGACTTCTGGTGGTTGAGCGAGCACCGTGGTTGCGTATTGCAGGTGGGTGGGTCGGACCAATGGGGGAACATCGTCGCCGGGATCGACCTGATCCGTCGCCGGAGCGGTGCCACGGCCCACGGGCTCACCTGGCCGCTCCTGCTGCGCACGGACGGCACCAAGTTCGGGAAGTCCGCGGCGGGGGAGACGATCTGGCTCGACCCGGTACGGACGACGCCGTACCGCTTCTACCAGTTCTTCGTGAATGCCGAAGATGCCGACGTCCCGCAGCTGCTGCACCGTCTCACCCTCGTACCGGTTCCCGAGCTCACGGCGTTGCTCGCCGCGCACCGCGCCGCACCACGGGAGCGGACGGCCCAGCGGCGCCTGGCCGCCGAGGTGACCGCGCTGGTCCATGGCCAGGCGGCAGCGGACCAGGCGCGCCAGGCCTCCGAGGTGCTCTTCGGTGGGGCCGTCACCGCGGCCTCGTCCGACGCCCTGGAGATGCTGATCGGCGAAGTGCCGACCTGGCGGGTCCCGCGCGACGAGTTGGCCGGCGGGGTGGCGATGATCGACGTGCTCGTGCGCAGCGGGCTGTGCTCCTCCAAGAAGGACGCGCGGCGGACCCTCGACCAGGGCGGCGGCTACTGCAACGACGTGCGCGTCGACGTCGAGACGACCTTCACGACCGCAGAACTGCTGCACGACCGCTTCGCCCTCCTGCGGCGTGGACGTAAGGCGTACGCCCTCGTGGTGGCCGACCGACCCCTCGATTTGGAGGCCGGCGCCGGATGGGTCTAGCTTGCCTACTCGCTGCTACGGCGCACCCGACACCCCGGAGTTGAATCCCGGAGCGTCCCGCGTTAGAGTGGCACTCCGCTCATCGGACCGTCTTCGGCCGGGTGAGCCAACTGCACCAACGCCAACGTGGACGAGAGTTCCGACGGCATGTGCAGCGAGCAGACGCTCCTTGAAAACGGAAGAGAGGACGAAGCGAGTGCGGGCGACGCGCATCGTGACCCTTCGGGGTCGTGATGTCTGTCGTTCAAAATAATGCAGTAAACGCACAACGAAAATGAACAATCGTCAGATTGTTCGCGCTTGTGCCAGTCAGGGACGGGCTAGCCAGCCCCGACCTGGCTCTCTTTGATTGAGATTCGATGCCATCGGTGTCGAGTCGAAGTCTCGATGGAGAGTTTGATCCTGGCTCAGGACGAACGCTGGCGGCGTGCCTAAAACATGCAAGTCGAACGAGGTCCATCCGATGGCAACATCGGTGAAGACCGAGTGGCGAACGGGTGAGTAACACGTGAGAAACCTGCCCCGGAGACCGGGATAACCCATGGAAACGTGGGCTAATACCGGATACCTTCACTGGATCGCATGATCCGGTGAAGAAATGGAATCCGCTCTGGGAGGGTCTCGCGGCCCATCAGCTTGTTGGTGAGGTAACGGCTCACCAAGGCGACGACGGGTAGCTGGTCTGAGAGGACGATCAGCCACACTGGGACTGAGACACGGCCCAGACTCCTACGGGAGGCAGCAGTG
>JBDZUV010000107.1:0-10256 GCA_040255345.1 Actinomycetota bacterium
TGGCCATGTACAGCGCAAGGTCCGCATTGCGCGAGGCCTTCTCGGCGGTTGCGCTCCAGTCCGCCCACCCCGTCTCGATCATGTCCTCCACCGAAGTTCCGTGCCCGGGGAGCAGTGGCAGTTCCACGAGGAACCCCGCCCGCGCGAAGGCCTCGGCCAGCGGGCGCATCGACTGGGGATTGCCGGTGAAACCGTGCAACACGAGCACTCCGTGTGGTCCGCCGTCGGTGGACGACCAGGGTTCGGCACCGGGAATGATGGGAGCGGTCATGGCAGCGCAGACTACTGCGCCGGCCTCGAAGACGGCTCGTGGCCCGGGCATTGACCGGCGGGTCAGGCTTTGGCCAAGATGGCGGTCCCTATGACCGAGCAGCGACACCTCACCGCCCAGGGCGCGAAACGCAAGTCCCAACTGCTCGCGTGCGCCGCCGAGCTGTTCGCGGAACACGGCTACGCGGAGACCCGGGTGGTCGACATCGTGCATGCCGCGGGGGTCGCCAAGGGCCTGTTCTACTGGTACTTCGAAAACAAGGCGGCGCTCTTCACCGAACTCGTCGTGGCCAACCGCGAGCGCCTGCGTCGGGCGCAGTTCGCGGCGATCGATCTCACCGCGACGCCGCTGCAGCAGATCCGTCAGGGCACCGAAGCGTCGCTTCGGTACATGGCGGATCGGGCTCCGTTCTTCGCCTTGTTGGAAGTCGAGAACGTCAACCGGGCGTTCGCGGACGTGCTGCGCGTCGGCACCGACATCCACACCGCGGACACCAGACACCTCATCGAGTCGGGTATCGAACGGGGTTCCATCCGTGACGACGATCCCGAACTCCTCGCCCTCGGCGTCGTCGGAGCCGTCGGCTACTACGGCCACTTCCACCGCACCGGACGGACCACGGTTCCCATCGACGAACTCGCCCGATTCGTCGGCCGCTTCGTGGTGTGCTCGCTCGCCGCGGACGAACAGATCGCCCGCACGGTGCTCGACGCCTCCACCGTGGCCGCCACCGCATCAGGCGTATGAGCACATCCGGTGCGGCGAGCACATCCGGTGCGGCGAGCACATCCGGTCCGGCGACCACATCCGGTCCGGCGACACGGTAGGGTCCGCGGGAAAACCTGCCCGACGGGCAGCACCATCCAGTGGAGGATCATCGACGTGGCCGAATTTCTTTCCGACGAGTGGGTGAGCGCGGCGCGGGACATCTACGCCGAAAACGCCTCGGACGTGCCCGCTGCGACCCATCAGGTGCAGGTCAACCTGGTGGTCAAGGACGCACCCTTCGGTGACGGAACCATCCAGGCGCACCTGGACACCACGGGAAACGAACCGGAACTCGACCTCGGCCACATCGACGGCGCTCCCACCACGATCACCACGGACTACGCCACCGCCAAGGCCGTCTTCGTCGAGCAGGACCAGACGGCGGCCATGCAGGCGTTCATGGGAGGCCGGATCCAGATCACCGGTGACATGACGAAGATCATGATGATCATGCAATCGACTCCGGACCCTTCCGCGATCGACATCGCCAACAAGATCAAGGACATCACCGACTGAGCAGCGGGACCATCCGATCGACCCGAACGGTGCCGACCGGCAGCCGCGACCGGCGGCGATGACGGGCGCGGCGCCCGACGCGGGAGTCACTGCACGACGATGTCGACCGGGCTGCCCTTCGCGACGACCTGACCTGCCGGTGGATCGAACGCGACCGGTCGACCCGAGAGGCTGCCCGAACCGGTCAGATTGTGCGCCACCAGCCCCGCCGCCTGGAGCTTCGCGATCGCCTCGGCAACGGTGGTCACCCCGTCGAGGCCGGGTACGACCACCGACAGGCCCGACGAGACCACGATCGTCACCTGCGCGCCACGCGGCAACGACGTTCCCGGACCGGGCTCGAGACCGATCAGGCCGCCCTCGTCGATGCGCGGGTCGAGTCTCGTCGTGACGGCGGGGACCAAACCGATGCCGGTCAATGCCGCCTTCGCCTCGTCCGGGTTCATGCCCGAAACGTCGGGAACGACGCGGGGTCGTGGCCCCTCGGACACCACGAGTGACACCGACGAACCCTTCTCGATCCGTTTGCCGACCGCTGGATCGGTGCCGATGACGTGGCCCCGGTCGACGTGCTCTGAGAACTGTTCGATTGGTGGTTCGATGACCAGGCCGAGGCGGGTCAGCTTCTCGTTCGCCGCGTCCGCCGTGTCCCCGGGAAGGTCCGCGGGGATCGTCACCAGGCTCTGCCCGGCCGACACCGTCAGGGTCACCCGGTCGCCTTCGGAATGTCGGGTTCCCGCGGCCGGATCGACCGCGAGCAGCTCACCGGAGGACGTGCCGTCGCGCCTGACGTGTCGGGTGCGCACGTCGAACCCGAGCGCTTCGAGCCGCGTCCGCGCGGCGTCGGCGGTGAGTCGCGCAACCGACGGGACGAGGTGGGTGGGGGTGCGCTGTGCCTGCCACACGATGAACCCCACGGCGCCGCCGCCGACGATGACCACCAGCGCGAGCAGCGCCCAGGCGACACGCCACCGTCGATGGTTCCGGCGGGCCGCTTCGGACAGCTTCTGATCAGGGGCCTGCTCAGGCTCGGTGACCGGGCTCCGGCGCAGCCGATGCGCACCGGCGACACCGGCACCGGGGTCACCTCCTGCCGACGCGGGTCCGGGTCGCTCGGTCGCCGATGCCGCGGTGCGCCCGGCCGGTTCCGTTCCGCCGGTGCGACCACCCGCCGGCGCGCCGGTCGGTTCGTCGACGGGCTCCGGCGTGGCCGTGACCACCGGGATCGGCCGCGCTCCGGAGACCTCCACCGGGAGGTCGCCGTCGTGTGGCGCGTCCGATTCGACCGAAGGCACCACGCCGGGGCCCGGCATGACGATGCGGGTGATGTCGTCGGGGAGGTCCTGCGAGGCGGCCGCGTCGAGCGCGGGGCGCGGCGATTCGTCGACCAGGGGCAGCGGCTCGGGCTGGTCGAACGCGTCGGCGACGGCCATCAGCGCGGTGACCAGGCCGCCTGCATCCAGACGCTCCGCCGGGTCGATGGTCGTCGCGCGTTGCAGTGCGCCGGCCATGGCGCCGAGTTCGGGGGGAATCTCGGGGACCCGGTCGATCCGGCCCATGAGGGTCGCGAGCGCCGTGTCGGCGGCGAAGGGTACCTGGCCACTCACCGCTTCGATCACGATGAGCGCCAACGCGTACACGTCGGCTCGCCCGTCGACGCTGCTGCCCCGGGCCTGTTCGGGCGCGGCATAGCGCACGGTCGAGGCCGGTGACCCCATCGGCTGGGTGGACGCCGCTTCGGCGAACGCCCGGGTCAGGCCGAAGTCGGTGATCTTGAGTCTGGCGTCGTCGGCGAACAACAGATCGGACGGGCCGAGGTTGCGATGGACCACCCCGCGTTCGTGCGCATACGCGAGTGCCCGCGCCGTTGCCAGTGCCAGCTGCAACGCCTGGGACGGTGACAACCGGACCGGACGGCTCAGCAGCCTCCTCAGGCTGCCGCCTGCCAGGTACTCGCCGACCACATAGGGCGCGTCGTCGACTCCCCAGTCGTGGATCATGCCGATGTGTGGATGACGCAGGGCGGACGCGGACTGCATCTCGGCGCCGAACCGGTTCACGAACGTCGGCTCGTGGGCCAACGCCTCGGCCAGGATCTTCACGGCGACGCGACGACGCAGGCGGACGTCGTCGGCCAGATACACCCTGGCCGAAGCGCCGATTCCGATCCTCGCAATCAGGCGGTACCGATTGTCGATGACCAGTCCGATGGCGTCCTGGGACGCAGAAGGGGACACTGAGGCATCGACAGTACCGGTGCCGTGCCCGCGCGACGACGGATGGTTCGGCCTTGGGCGCCGTCGGGTGGCCCCTGCACAATGGAACCACGACCATGTCCGCCGATGCCGTCGCCGAACTCGAGGCCCTCCCCCGCCGACCCGACCCGTGGCGGTGGCCACGGCGCGTCCTCATGGCGTGTGCGTTGGGCGCCGCGATCGCCTTTCTCGTCGTGACCCTGCAGAAGTCCCCCGAGTCGACCAGTCACCCCGCCGCGGTCGACGACCCGGCGGTGGTTCGACGGGTTCCCGAACCGGCCAGCCATGTGCTCCGCCAGACCTCGGTGGGCGTCGAGTTGCTGTCCGGCTACGACGGCCGACTCACGATCAACGGCGTCGCGATCCCCGAGGACCAACTCGACGGCGCGATCGGCCCCGACAATCCCGCCTACGACCCGTCCCTGGGGATCAGGCCGAACAACCGCAATCGCGTCTTCTTCACGCCGGGACCGGACAAGGCCATCGACCGGTACCCCACGGGCGAGGTGCACGTGACCGCGCGCTTCTGGAGCATCGCCGACGGCGAGTCGACCGCCCGCACGATCTCCTGGGCGTTCTTCGTGAACTGAGTACACTCGGAGCCCATGGCGAACAGTACGCCGTGGTCGGAACGCTCCGGGGCACAGCGGCGACGGACATTCGGGGGCTTCACGGCGGTCTACGGGGTGGTGGCGATCGGCGCGCTCGCGCTCGGATGGATTCCGGTCGGGGTCATCTTCGGCATCGGGGCCCTGGCCCTGGGAATCGCGTGGATGTCGACATCGACGGAGTCGGCGCCGGTGGCGTCCCTGCGGGAACGGGAAAAGCCGGACTGGATGCGCGCGATGGACGACCCCGATGCGCCCGACCTGAGCCGTCCGGAGTACCGCACCGAGCCCCGCACCGTCACCGACGAGGCTCAGCGGTCGCCGTTCGACCGTCCCGATCAGGCCCCGCAGGGTCCTGCCGGTTCTCGCCCGGATCAGCCTCCTCCGGTTCCCCCGACTCCAGGAGTCTGACGAACCGGTCGCCTTCGACGATCGGCACTCCGTACCGCTCGGCCTTGTCGACCTTCGACGCTCCCGGGGAGTCACCGACGACGAGCGCGAACGTGGATCTCGACACCGCCGAAGGGGAGGTCCCTCCGCGAGCCTTCACGGCGGCGACCGCCTCGGTCCGAGTGAACCCCTCGAGGGTTCCCGACACCACCACGGCCCTGCCCGCCAAGGTCTGGTGCAGTGGCTCGGCGGCGGAAGCGGGGGCGCTGAAGTTCAGACCGGCGGCCTTCAAGCGGCCGATCAGCGCGACGTTGTCGGGGTCGGCGAACCACGACCGAACCGCCGCCGCGATGACCTCACCCACACCGTCGATATCGGCGAGCTCCTCGTGCGACGCGGCCATGATCCGATCCAGTGAACCGAACCGGTCCACGAGCGCCTCGGCGGCGGCAGGCCCCAGATGGCGGATGTTCAGGCCGACGAGCAGGTGTTCGAGGGGCCGCTCCCGCGAGGCGTCGATGGCGGCGCGCAGGTTCGAGACGGACTTGGGGCCGAGACTGTCGAGTCGTCCGACGGCTTCGAAATCGAGCGAATAGATGCCACTCGGGTCGTGCAACAGCCCGGCATCGATGAGTTGGGCGATGCGCTGCGGGCCGAGCCCTTCGATGTCGAGCCCGCCCCGAGACACGAAGTGCTCGATCGCGCCGGCCTGCTGGAACGGACAGTGCTCATCGACACAGCGGGTGTCGGACTCGCCGTCGGGACGCACCAGCACCGAGTCGCGGGGGCACGGGCACCGGGTGGGAAACGACCACGGCTTCGTTCCCTCGGGTCGCTGTTCGAGGACCGGGCCGACGACCTCGGGGATCACGTCGCCGGCCCGTCGCACCACGACGGTGTCACCGGGGCGTACGTCTTTCGCGGCGACCTGATCGGCGTTGTGCAGGGTCGCCCGGGAGACGGTCGCGCCGCCCACGAAGACAGGCTCGAGAATGGCGAAGGGGGTGACCCGTCCGGTGCGACCGACCGACACGTCGATGTCGATGAGATGGGTCGTGCGCTCCTCGGGCGGGAACTTGAACGCGATCGCCCAACGGGGTGCCCGGCTCGTGGAGCCGAGCTCACCCCGCCACCCGAGGTCGTCGACCTTGACCACGACTCCGTCGATCTCGTAGTCGAGATCGTGGCGGTGCTCCAGCGCCTCGTTGCAGTAGTCGAGGACCTCGATCCGGTCGAGCGCGGTGCGGATCCGCGGATTGACCGGGAACCCGTATTCGCTCAACACTTCGAGCAGCTCGCTGTGACGACGCACGCCCCTGCCGACCCCGGGACCGTCGGTTCCCTCGCCGACCTGATAGGTCCAGAACGACAACCGTCGCTGTGCGGTCAGGGTCGGATCCTTCTGGCGCAGGCCGCCCGCGGCGGTGTTCCGCGGATTCACGAACGGCACCAGACCGGCTGCGACGCGCGCCGCGTTCAACTCGGCGAACACGCTGTCGCGCAGATACACCTCGCCCCGCACCTCGAGATGATCCGGCGCACCCTCGGGGAGTCGCTGTGGAATGTCGTCGACCGTGGCGATGTTGTGGGTCACGTCCTCACCGACCCGACCATCGCCCCGCGTGGCGCCGCGTACGAGCCTGCGGTTCTCGTACACCAGAGAGATCGCGAGCCCGTCGATCTTGAGTTCACACACGAAATCGGGCTCGACCCCGATCAGCCCCTCGATGCGGCGCATCCATGCGGTGAGCGCGTCGCGGTCGAACACGTTGTCGAGGGACTGCATCGGCGTGGCGTGGCGCACCTCGGCGAACAGCGGACTCGCCGCCCCGCCGACCCGCTGGGTCGGGGAATCCGGGGTGATCAGGTCGGGCTCTTGGGCCTCCAGCGAGCGCAACTCGGCGAGCAGGGCGTCGTAGTCGGCGTCGGGAATCGTCGGCGCATCGAGCACGAAATAGGCATGGTCGTGGCGGCGGATCAGCGTGCGCAGTTCCTCGACGCGCTGTTCCACCGATACTCCGGGGTCGGCAGAACCGGCACGTCGGGACGCGACATCTCCGTTGCGGCTCGAACGACCGGTCGACACCCGATCATGGTACCGCCCGATGCACTCGGCGGAGTTCGTGTGAGCGGAACCCACAGATTCCGCTACGGTCCATCACTCACAGCGCGGGGACAAGTTCCGATAGGAGACTCGTGGATTCAGAACTCGCAGCTCAGACCTCCGGAGAGGCGACGCCTCCCATGAACGGCACCCTCGAGGACACCACACCCGCGGGCGTGCTCCAGGTCCTCTCCTCACAGCGCTCCACCGGCGCGGTTCGCTTTCACGGTGACAGCGGGTGCACGGTCTACCTGCACCAGGGCGAGCTGTACTTCGCCGAGAGTGCCGAGACCGCCGAGGATCTCGCCGTCGCCCTGGTGCGCCCCGGTCGCCTGACCGCCGACCAGTGGGATGCCTCGACCGAGGCCGGTTACCCGAGTGAAACGGTCGGCGAAGAACTCATCTCGACCGGCGGGATCACCCGGGATCTGCTCGCATCGGTCGTGCTCTCGGTCATCTACGACCCCCTGATCCAACTGTTCCGCGCGCCCGAAGGCGACTACGAGTTCGCGCCCGACGTGGTCCATTGGATCGGGCCGTACCGGACCTTCGACGTCGAGGCGATCGTCTCGGAGGTCCGGCGACGCACCCGGGAAGCCGACGAGATGGCACCGGTCGTGCCGTCACTCGACGCGGTCGTCCGCTCCGCCCGGACCCTGCCCGAGACGCACGGCAGTGTCAATCTGCGCCGCGACGACTGGGAGGTCGTGATCGCCGCGGCGAACGGTTGCACCGTGAACGAACTGGCGGTCGAGCTGGGGCGCGGTCGTTGGTCGACGGCACGGATCGTCTACCGCCTCGCGACCGCCGACCTGTTGATGGTGACCGCCGAAGACGGCGCCTCCGACACGCGGTCCGACAGCGGTGCGTTCGCCCCCGACTCGTTCGCGACCCCGGGCTTCGGGGCCGACTTCGTGCCGGACCCCTTCGCCACGGGTGCTCCGGCCACCGGGACGCCCAGCAGACCGGATCCCGCATATGGTTTCGACACGGTCGACGCTCCTCCGCCGCTCGACGACTCCCTGCTCGCACCGGACGCCGCCGACGAGACCGTGGCCGATCCCGACCCGTGGAAGTCGAACGAACCGGTTGCCCCTGCCGAGGCCGATGATCCCTGGGGAGAGTTCGACGGCAGTGCGCCAGAGGCCGGACCCTGGGACGCCGCCGAGCTCTCGGGTGACGCCGCGACCGACTCCGGAGCAGGCGCCGGCTCCGGCGCCGTCGGTGACTGGTCCGGCGGGCTCACCGCGGTTCCCGACAGCGGGACCACCGAGTCGGGTCACGACGACTTCGGCGGCAGTGGCGCCGACTCCACCGGCGACGCCGAACCGCCGGCACTGCACCCCGACATCGCCAAGGCGCTCGCGGAGTCCACCTATGCGGACTCCGCGACCGCCATCAACGCGATGGCGGCACGGCTGGGCGCCATCGAGTCCGACGACGACACCGACGACTGGCACAGCCCCGCATCCGAAGGCTCGACCGATGACGAGTTCTGGTCGGACGGCGACATCGGATCCGACGGCGACGACTTCATCTGGAAACCGGCAGCCTGGGACACCGGCGTCGAATCGGCGCCCCTCCCCCAGCGCGAGTCCGCGAGGGCCACCGCACCCGGGGAGCAGTCGAGCGATCCGGCCTGGCTCGACAACCTCTATGCCGAGTTCATGCCGGGCGACGCCAACGCCACCGCGGTCACGGACACCAAGGAGACCGAGACGCCAGATCCCGGCGCCGCGCCCAAGCAGCGGACGTTGCGTCGTCTGATGTCGGCGATCCGCCGGTTGTGATCCTTCAGGCGCCCACCGAGAGCTTGACGCTGACCGCCTGCTCCTGAAGAGACCCGGCCACCAGCGCACACAGCCTGAGGACGTGTTCGGCCTGTTCGGGCCCGTGCTCGGCCAATCCACAGTGTGGGGTGATCAGCGATCGGCGCCGGATCAGCACCGGGTCGGCACCCTGCTGCACCAGGGAACACCACTGCTTCGACAGCGTCTTCCAGTAGAGCCCGGCTCGCTCCCCGACCGGGGCGCTGGTGGGAACCGCACCCCACGCGATCCAGCCGCCACCCTCCAGGAACGCGGTGAGCGATCCGGGGACCCGGTCGATCTGGGCGCCGACGGGCAGCGACAGTACCTTGGGGCCTGCACCGAGAATCGCCTTCCAGTCGGCTTCCCCGCAGCAGTGCACACCGGTCGTCGCATCGTGTTCGAGGGCGGCGAGCACACCCGAGACGAGGTCGATGATCGTGTCGGTGTCGAGCGGGAACCCGAGCTGCGCGGTACCGACCAGCGCCGGCTCGTCGAGGAAGACGACCAGACGGGCATCGGGCAGGGCGTCGCGCATGGTGGCGACGAGCGCCGCGGCGCGCATCGTCACGACGCGCTCGGCGACGCGGAACGCCACCGATTCGGAGACCCCGTGCATGGTGAGGGCGAGGCCGAGCGTGACCGGCCCGGTGAGTTGGGTCTTCACCGGCCCGGTGCGGCCGGCGATCGCGCGCAGGAAGGCGCGTAGCGACGCGTAGGGCTCGGCGTCCATTCCCGAGTCCTCCAGCGACGTGTCGGGCCCGAGCGCCGGCGCGTCGACGTGGATCTGTCCGTCGTCGTCGATGGTGACACCGGGTATGCCCCACATCGCCTGCTGCAACATGCCTTCCAGAGGCGAACGTTGCGGCAGGCTCGGCGTCGCCGGGAGATCCGGTTGGGTGCGCAGGATCAGGTCGGTGGCGGCCGCCGGATCGTCATGTGGCAGCGCGCCGATCGAAGTCGCCCAGCCCACCTCGAAAGGTGGATTCTCGGTGGCGATCTGGCCTTGCGGATAGGACTCTGCCATGGCGACTTCCCCCGGTTTCCTCCCTAACGGATTAGCGACTCGACCGTCCGCTGGACAAATCTCTACGCCATGGACCGTCGCCTTCCCTGGGTGCTCATCGCCGCATGGCTCGTCGTCGGAGCCGCAGGGATCGCCGCGATTCCCGCGGCGCTGGACGGCCGGTCGGCCGGAGTCGTCCGGACGCTCACGGTCGAGGCGGTGCTCGGTTGGGCACTCGTGTGGGTGGCGATGTTGTCACCGCGGATCACCACCCTCACCGCGACCCGTGTCGGCGTGCCGGTCGCGCTCGTCGCCGCGGTCGCCACCTCGTGCTCCGGTGGTCAGCCCGGGTGGTCGGCCGTGTTCGTGGCGAGCGCGCTCGCCGCACTCGCCGCCCTCGCCAACCCGATGACGATCGACGCGTTCATCGACGGGTCGTCCTACGGCCCCGAACAGCGATTCGCGCTGCGCACCCCACCGTTGACCGCGGTGGTGGCGGTCCCCCTCACGTGGGTGGTCGCGAGTGCGAT
>JBDZUV010000108.1:0-10244 GCA_040255345.1 Actinomycetota bacterium
TCAGTGGGGATCAGTCGAACACGTAGCGGCTGGTGGGGATGACGACGATGCGGTCGAAATCGAGGAACTTCGAGGTGCTGGCGACCATGCGGGCCGTGTGGTCGGCGAGTCGTTCATCGTCGCCGACCGCGTCGAAGAACACGTGGGGATCGCCCATCGCGCCCTCGGGAAAGCACTCCTCGACGATCCCGTCGACCGGATCGGCACCGTCGGCGCCGTCGCCGGCCGTGCCGAGCGACCGCACCACGACGTTCTGGGTGTACGCGAACGTGCTCTGGGTCTCGAGCGCCACGTCGGTGTGCTCATCGAGCCAGGCCGTGAGGAACGCCTCGGTCGGTTGGCCCGCCGGCCGGCGTAACAGTGCGATCTGGGCGAAACCCGGGGTGCGCCGGCCACGCGGCGTGGCGATACCGCTGGAGATGAGGGGACACGACTCGGTGACCAGGTACGCCCCGAGCCCCGCGTCGGGCCCGGCGGCATCCCGGACGATCGCGTCGAGGGGAGACCGAGCGGCGCGGTGGGCCGTCGCCGACCACAGCGACACGAAGGCGTCGGGTGCCGGGGTGCGGTGCACGATGCGCCAACGGGCCGCCGGCGCGACCGCGTCGTCGACCAGATCGACCTGGATGCGCATGGCCCCGACCGCCTCGAGTGCATCGACCGACGCGAGCAGCCGATCGCCGTCGGCACCGGTCAGGACGTAGATGATCTTCTCCACGGCCCGGCTCCTTCACCGCGGCAAGCGGCGGGGCCGGCCCTGGTCGGCCCCGGACGCCCGAGCATCGTTGTCAGACCCGTACACGCAGCACCACCTCGCCGTCGCCGGGCGCGGGGGTCGGGCCCCCGACCAGGATCGTGTCGGTCATGTCGTCGCGGTCGCACACCATATGCGGGGCCATGTCCTCGTTCTAGCCGACGGTCGCTCCGTGCCGGGGTCGATCGACCGGACCGGTGGCGCCGTCGTCGACGACTGCTCAGAGCCGGGGCATGACCCGCTCGGTCACGTTGCGCAGGTAGCGCCACGCCACTCGGGGAGCGAGTCCGCCGGCCAACGGGTGCAACTGCAGGATGTTGCCGGCACGGATGAACGCCACGGCCTCGTCGACGGTGAGGATCCGGTGGCTGGCCTTCTCGGCGCGCAGCTCGTCGACGCTGGTCGCCCCGGACAGGCTGGCCGTGGCGGCGACGTCGCTGCCGGGCGGCGCGTAGCTGCGCACGTCGTCGAGAAGGTGAGGGCCCAGCTCGTGCCACGCCGTGTCGAGGTCGTCGGCCACGAACACCGTGGTGGGCAGATCGGGTGGCGGCATCAGACAGAACCCCGGCGCGTGGCCGTTCGCGCGGCATGCGTCACGGTAGAGCTCTACGAGTTCGCGTCCGCCGCCCTGGGCGTAGAAGTCCAGTCCGTGCCGGCCGGCGCGTCGGGCTGCCGCGGGGCTGCCTCCCCCGATGTGGACCCTGGGGCCGCCGGGAGTGAACGGTGGGGGAGTGACCTGGATGCGTCGCCCGTCGCGGTCGAATGCCTCGCCGGTCTTGGCACGCAACAGCACCTCGAGGTGCGCGTCGGCGATGCGCCCGCGTCGGTGGAAGTCGACGCCCATGCGGGCGAATTCGTCGGGGCGGTAGCCCACCACCAGAACGTGGCTCGCTCGCCCGCGGCTCACGATGTCGAGCACGATCAGGTCCTCGGCGAGGCGCACCGGGTCGTACAGGGGCAGGAGCAGCGCCGAAGTCAGGATCGGGATCGACGAGGTGCGCGCCGCGATCGCCGAGGCGATCAGCAGCGGTGCGGGAAGGTAGCCGTCGGCGCGGCCGTGGTGTTCGCTCACCAGCACGCTCACGGCGCCGCGGGACTCCGCATATGCGACCATGTCGAGCGCAGCGGCGTACCGGTCGGCCGCCGAGGTGCCGGCACCCGGTGCCCGCAGGTCGAATCGCATGAGGAACATGACCGGCACCTCCGAGTCGACGGCGATGCCCGAGCGGTCGCTGCGGGTCGATCGACGACCACCAACCATGGCACGCGTCGCTGCCGGACCGGGACCGCCGCCGGGGATCACACCGCCAGGGACCCCACGGCGGGGAAGTGGACCGCGGGGAGCCCGCCGCAGGGAACGATCAGCGACGTCGACGGGCACCGTGACGCGGAACCCCTTGCCAGGAAGCGTCGGCTGTGCGAGCGTGGAGGGTGGCTGTCGGTCGGCACGAACCGAGCCACGCGATCGGAGAGCCACGATGCCGGTGTTCATGGTCGAGCGGAAGTATGCGGACGAACTGGACGCCTCCGCGGACCTGCTGGACGGCATCAACCGCATCAACGACACCGAAGGCGTCCGATGGCTGTATTCGTTCCTGTCCGCTGACCGGCGCAAGACCTACTGCCTGTACGAGGCCGAGTCACCCGAGGCGATCCGGCGCGCCGCCGACCGGGCGGGCCTGCCCGCCGATGTGATCGTCGAGGTCACCGGCCGCCTGCTGCCCGACGGTGAGACCGCCCCGATCTGACGTCGGGACCCCAGGTGTGGCCGTGTCGCCGACGAACCGCTGGCGACCGCCGGACCTCCCTGCGGTGTTCGTCACCGCTCGCCACCAGCCGGTCGTGGGCAGACAGGCCGAACTGGCCACCTTCCAACAGCTCTGGGGCGACGTCGAACAAGGGCGGCGCCAGACGGTGTTCATCGGCGGTGAGCCGGGGGTCGGCAAGACCCGCCTGCTCGCCGAGGTCGCCGGTGCACTGGCAGACGACGACGTGACCGTGCTCGTCGGCCACGCCGTGAGCGACCCCGGCGTCTCCTACCGTCCCTTCGTCGAGATGCTCGATCGGCTCTTCGGCGACACCGAACCGGGCGCGCTCGCCGCGCTCATCGAGCCGTCCCAGGCGGCCCAACTGGCCCGGCTTTCGGGACTGGTCGCCCGGCACGTCGATATCGACGGCAGCGACCTCGCGACCGGCGGCGTACGGCGGGACCTGTTCGACGCGGTGAGTGGCCTGTTCGGTGCCCTGTGCGTCGATCGGCCGCTCGCGTTGCTGTTCGACGACCTGCACTGGGCCCAGCTCCCGGCGCTCGCGCTCCTGCAGCACGTCGTCACCAGTTGTGCTGCCACCCGCCTGTTGGTGGTCGCGACGTTCCGGTCCACCGTCGCGCACGGTTCCGACGATCTGGCCGCGGTGATCACCGAACTGCACCGTCTCGACGGCGTACGGCGGCTCGACCTCGCCGGACTCGACGCCGAAGCCATCACCGAGTACGTGCAGATCCGTGGTGGGGTGTCGCGCGAGGCGGCCCGGGCATCGGCGTCGGTGCTGCGCGAGTGGACCGGCGGCAACGCGTTTCTGCTCCGCGAACTCTGGGTCGATGCGGAACGACGCGGCGGCATCTCGTCGTTCACCCGGGCGCCGGAGCACGTCGCCGCCACGGTGCCGCCGTCGATCGTCGACATGGTCGGCGCGCGCATCGACGCGTTGGGCGAGCGGCTACGTGGTGTGGCCGAACTCGCCGCGGTCATCGGACCGACCTTCGACGTCGCCACCCTCGCGGCCGGCTGCGACGGTGGCGTCGAGGTGGTGCTCGCCTTCGTCGACGCGGCGCACGCCCTCGGGTTGATCGAGACGATCGACGCTCCCGGCGCCCGGTACGCGTTCGTCCATGCACTGACCAGACAGGCCGTGCTCGACCGGTTGGCGCCGTCGCGGCGGATGCGCCTGCACGCCCGGGCCGCCGAAGCGCTCGAAGCCCAACCGGCGGGTGCGTCGTCGGTGGCCCGGCTGGCCGACCACTACCTCGCCGCGTGCAGCCTCGGCCATCACGAACCCGCCTACCGACATGCGATCGAAGCCGGCGACCTCGCGGTGCGCGGGCTCGCCTTCGAAGAAGCCGCCCAGTGGTTCGAACGGGCCGGCGGCATCTCGGAGATCACCCCCGACGCACGCGCCGAAGCCCAGCGTGAAGCCGCCGCGAACTGGGTGCGCGCCGGCCGGTTCTCGGTCGCCCGGGAGCACTACCGTCGCCTCGCTGCCGACGGCGCACCGCGGACACGGCTGCACGCGGCGATCGGCTACGAGGACACCAACTGGCGCCCCGGGCGACCCGACCCCCACGCCGTGGGCCTGCTGACGAGCGCGATCCGTGAAGCGGCCCTGCCCGACGACGACCCGCTGCTGGCACGGGCGATGGGAAGTCTCGGCCGGGCGCTCGCGTTCGCCGGTGAGCGTCAGCGGTCGCAGACGACGGGGGAGCGGGCCATCGAGCTCGCCCGCGCCGGTGACGACGCCACGCTCGTTCACGCGTTGACGACCAGCCTGTGGCACGGCGTGGGACCCGACATGATCGCCACACAGCTCGAGCGCACCACCGAACTCGCCACGCTCGCCGAGCACGTCGGCGACGGCGAAGCGGCCGGGGCCGCCGCGAACTTCCGGGGGATGCTCGCCTATCTGCGCGGTGATCTCGCCGGCGTGGAGCGGGCACGCGCCGACATCCAACGTGCGGCCCGGGCCACGGGTCAGCCCTACTTCGACTACATCCACGGTTGTGTCATGCAGGCACTGTCGTTTCTGCGCGGCGACTTCGCCGAGGCCCGACGCTGGGCCGACGAGGCATTGACCCGCGACGCCACCTTCGGTGACGACATGGCCGAAGGTCCTCACGGCGTGCAGCGCTATCTCATCGCCCGGGCCACCGGCGACCTCGACCGGTTCCGCCCCTACCTGCGCGGCGACGAAGCCCTCGAGGGGCGTTGGATCGCCGGGCTGCTCGCGCTCTACACCGAACTCGGCGTCACCGCAGGTATCGACCGGATCCTCGACGGCCGGTTCGCCCGCGGGTTGTCGGACCGTGCCGACCAGGCCCACTGGTCGATCGAGTTGGTGTTCGCCGTCGAGGCGGCACTGGCGACCCGGCGCCGCGCACTCGCCGAGGAACTGCGCGACCAGGTGGCCGCCTTCGACGGATGCAATCTGGCCGGAGGAGCGCTGGTCGCCGTGTTCGGCAGTGCGAACCGCTACCTGGCCCGGATCGACGCCCTGCTGGGGCGCGCCGGCGACGCCGAAGACCACTTCGAGGCGGCGCTCGCCCTCGACACGGCCATGGGCGCCGTGGTGCACCAGGCCGAGACCCTCGCCCACCACGCCGTGTTCGCCGCCGAACACCGCCACGTCACCCGCGCCGGCGAACTGGCAGCCCGCGCCCGGGCGCTCGCCACGCCGATCGGCCAGCGACGCGTGCTCCGGGTGGTTGGCACCGTGCCCGTGGCGCGTGGCCGCACCGCGGACACCGCATTCGAGGGCCCCGACCCGCTCACGGGCCGCGAGCTCGACGTGCTCAGGTTGCTCGCGGACGGTCTGTCGAACCGGGAGATCGGTGAGCGGCTGTGCATCTCGGCGAACACCGCCGCCAATCACGTGCGCAGCATCCTGTCCAAGACCGGCGCGGCGAACCGCACCCAGGCGGCGATCTTCGCGGCCCGCCACGAGATCGTCTGAGCCACCCGGCATGATGTGCCCGAACCGCTCCGTGGCGGTGCGCGCCCGGTGCGGTGTCACGCGCCGTCGGGGGTCCGTCACGGCGAGTGGACGTCGCAGACGTTCCCTGACGCGGCACTGGTCAGATCTGACCACAGCGCACGGTGCGAAGAGCGGAAAGAAAGGTCAGGATCGGTCATGTGCCGGGTGGCGCGGTCGTTCTACCGTGCCCCCATGACGACCACACAGCCACTCAGAGACCGCTTCGGTGCTGCACTGATCGCACCGGACGACCCCGACTACGACGAGGCCCGCCGGGTCTACAACGCCATGATCGACAAGCGACCGGACCTTGTCGTCCGCTGCGCGAACGCCGCCGACGTCGCAGCGGTGCTCGACCACGCCCGCAGCAGCGGTGCACGCCTCGCGGTGCGCGGCGGTGGCCACAGCGGCCCGGGGTTCGGCACCGTCGACGGCGGCGTCGTCGTCGACTTGTCACCGATGCACGCGGTCGAGGTGGACCCCGGCGCGGACACGGTGCGCGTGGAAGGTGGGGCGACCTTCGGCATGGTCGATGCCGCCACGCACCCCCACGGCCTGGCGGTTCCGTCGGGCATCATCTCGACCACGGGAGTCGGCGGACTGACTCTGGGCGGCGGGCACGGCTATCTCACCCGCAAGTACGGGCTCACCATCGACAACCTCGTGTCGGCAGAAGTGGTACTGGCGGACGGCCGAACGGTCACCGCTTCACCAGATGGCCACGCCGACCTGTTCTGGGCGTTGCGGGGTGGCGGCGGCAACTTCGGCGTGGTCACGTCGTTCACGTTCCGCGGCCGTCCCGTCCGCAATGTGATCGCCGGGCCGACCGCTTGGCCGGTCGCGGCGACCGAAGACGTACTCGGTTGGTTCCGTGACTTCCTTCCGGCCCAGGACGACGACCTCTACGGGTTCTTCGCGGTGATGACCGTGCCTCCGGTCGAACCGTTCCCCGAAGCGTTCCATCTGCACAAGGTGTGCGCGATCGTGTGGTGCTTCGTGGGCGACCCGGCCGACGCCGACGACGCATTCGCCCCGGTGCGCGAGCTGCAGCCGGCGTGGGAACACATCGGCGAGGTGCCGTTCCCGGGCCTGCAGTCGACCTTCGACGGGCTGTACCCGCCCGGGCTGCAGTGGTACTGGCGCGGTGACATCTTCGATCGGATCACCGACGAGGTGGTGGCGGCCCACGCACGATTCGCCGAGGCGCTGCCGACGATGCACTCCACGATGCACCTGTATGCGATCGACGGTGCGGCCAACCGGGTCGGCGCCGACGACACCGCCTGGGCCCACCGCGACGCGACGTTCTCGCAGGTCATCGTGGGTGTCGATCCCGACCCGGCGAACGCCGGCGTGTTCAAGGACTGGGCCGTCGACTACTGGGAGGCGACCCACCGCGGTTCGACCGGCAAGGCGTACGTGAACTTCATGATGGACGACGAAGGTCAGGACCGGGTGCGAGCCACCTTCGGTCCCCACTACGACCGGCTCGCCGAGATCAAGGGAACCTACGACCCCACGAATCTGTTCCGGGTCAACCAGAACATCCGGCCTGCGTAAGAGATCCCGAACTTCCGCTTCGGGTCCGGTGGGCGGCGACGGGGTCGTCCGCTCGCCGTAGTCTGCGACCGTGGCGACGACCTTCGAGTACACGAACCAGGCTCGTACCTATGACTCGACCCGCGCCGCGTCTCCCTCGGTGGTCGAACCGCTCGCCGCGATGCTCGGCACGCCGACCGGGCGCGCACGCCTGGCCGACATCGGCGGCGGAACCGGGAACTACTCGGTGGCACTGCGCGTGCTCGGGTGGCATCCAATCGTCATCGACCGGAACCGCGGCATGCTCGAGCGGGCGGCGCACAAGGAGCTCACCGTGGTCCGGGCCGACGCCGCGGCCGTGCCGTTCCCCGACCACACGGTCGACGCCGCGATCCTCGTCTCGATGCTGCACCACGTCCCCGACTGGCGGGTCGCACTCGCCGAGGCCCGATGGGTCGTCCGGCCAGGAGGAGTCGTTGCCGTCATGGCGTACGCACGCGAGCACCTGTTCGCCCACGGCATCGAGGACTACTTCCCGACCACCCAGGCGCATTTCGCCGCCGGACACCAGACTCGTGATGAGCTCCTCGACGCCCTGCCCGGAGCGACCGTGTCGCTCGTGATCTACCGCGACTCGGTCGACGGTTCGCTTGCCGCGCTCGCCCGCACGCCCGAACGGGTTCTCGACCCCGACCTGCGACGCCAGACGGGCTTCTTCGAATGGGCCGTGCGTGAACAGCCGGCCGAGACGGCCGACGGATTGCGGCGGCTCGCGGACGATCTGGGCGCCGGGCGGCGACCCGAAGACCACCACGCCGCACTTCGCGTCGAGATCGGCGATGCCTTCGTGCTGGCCTGGACGGCGCCGGAAGCCGAGCGGCCGGTTCCCGGGTCGGCGTGACGTCGGGGTACCGGCGTCGTCGCCGTCGGACGACGACAGGTCTGGGGTCAGCCGGGCGAGGACACCGCGGCGTCGATCGTGGAGGTGCCGCCCACTGCACCGGTACGATCCGGGGCGCATGACCGACGACGCCCGAGCCGTGGTGATCCCGACGGGGACCGCCGAGTCACGGGCGTTCGCCCAGGGGGTCGAACGGGCGATGGCGCTCACCCACGGCCTCAACCGGCTCGCCTACGCCGACCAGGACGCCATCTGGGCCTGCTTCGCGGAACTCACCGGCGCCGAGGTGCCCGAGGGCTTCCGGCTGATCCCGCCGTTCTTCACAGACGGCGGCCGGAACATCCGCGTCGGGCGGCACGTGTTCGTCAACCAGAACTGCACCATCTACGACCTCGCCCCGGTCACGATCGGTGACGAGGTGCTGATCGGCCCGAACGTGTCGCTGATCACCACGAGTCATCCGGTGGCGCCGTCGCGGCGGCTCGCCGAGCTGGTGGCCGAGCCGATCGACATCGGGGCGAACGTGTGGATCGCCACCGGCGCCACGGTGATCGGCGGCGTCACGATCGGCGAGCACTCCGTCGTCGCCGCCGGCTCGGTCGTGACCGGCGACGTGCCCGCCGCCACGCTCGTGGGCGGCAACCCGGCGCGGGTGATCCGCTCGATCGCGGGGGAGTGAACCGCGCCCGGCGCGGCGCCCGAGACGAGGCCGGCTGACGCCCGAAGGTGAGCCGAGGCGGGTCGGCGATCGGGTGCGGTCAGTCGTTCCGGCGCCGGAACCGACTCCGGAAGCGGAACCAGCCGTACGCGGCCGCCGCGACGATCAACAGCGCGGCGATCAGGGTCAGCCACAGCAGTCCTTTGACGACCGCGCCCAGGATGCCCAACGCGAACAGGATGATCACGGCGATCAGGAGCACGACCATGGAGTGGACGCTACCGCTGCCGAGGACCGGACTCGGGCGGCGTAACGTTGCCCGAGTGGCGACAGCTCGCGGCACCGACGGCGCCGGGCCCGACCCGGAGGTGGCAGCCGTGGCACCGGCCGAGGCGGCAACGGTCGACCTGGCACAGATCGACCTGTCGAACCCGGACTCGTTCGCCGACGGACCGCCCCACGCCGCCTACCGCACATTGCGCGACGAGGCGCCCGTGTTCTGGCACGAGCCGACCGACGCCACCCCGGACGGCGAGGGGTTCTGGTGTCTGACCCGGCACGAGGACGTGACCTGGGCGGCGAGGCGACCCGACGTGTTCTCCTCGGCGGGCGGCGGCGACCGCGCCGGTGGCGGCACGCTCATCGAGGACCTGCCCGCAGGCTTCGCCGCGGGCGTGTTGTTGAACATGCAGGACGACCCGCGCCATCACCACATCCGACGCCTGGTCACCCCGTCGGTGAGTCCCAGACGGTTGCAGGCGATGCGGGGCGCCCTCGAGGGGCGCGCCGGGGAGATCCTCGACGCGGCGGTCGCCGAGGGTGACATCGACTTCCTGGTCGACGTCGCCGCCGAGTTGCCGCTGCAGGCGATCGCCTCGCTGCTCGGCATTCTCCAGGCCGACCGGCATTTCCTGTTGGACTGGGCCGACGCGACCCTCGACTACGACGACCGTGAGCCGGGCGCCGACTCGGCACGCAGTCAGGCTGCGGCAACCGACATGGCCGACTACACCCGGCGGTTGTTGGACGACAAGCGGCAATGCCCGGCCGAGGACATCCTCTCGCTGATCACCCACGCCGACCTGCCCGCCGAAGCCGACCCGGGCGGACCGTTGAGCGAGCTGGAGCAGGAGATGTTCGTGCACCTGCTGGTCGCCGCGGGCAGCGAGACCACCCGCAACACGATCACCGCCGGCATGTTGGCCCTGATCGAGCGTCCCGACGACTGGGACGACTTGCGTGCGGACCGTTCACTGCTGCCCGGTGCGATCGAGGAGATGCTGCGCTGGGCGTCGTCGACGATCTACAACCGGCGCACCGCCACCGGTGACGTCGAGCGGCACGGCCGGACGATCGCCGCGGGCGACAAGGTCGTGTTGTGGTGGCAGGCCGCGAACTTCGACGAGCGGGTCTTCGTCGATCCGCACCGCTTCGATGTGCGACGCACGCCCAACCCGCATGTCGCCTTCGGGCTCGGCACCCATTTCTGTCTCGGCGCGAACCTGGCGCGCCTGGAGATCGGACTGGTCTTCGACGGGCTGCTCGACCGGGTGGCACGACCCGAGACGCTCGGGCCGGCGGAGCGAACCCGGTCGAACAAGCACGCCGGCTTCCGCCACGCCCCGGTTCGCCTGGGCGACTGACCT
>JBDZUV010000109.1:0-10189 GCA_040255345.1 Actinomycetota bacterium
GCAGGCGCATCGTCGATTCCATGAACATTCTCGTCGCCTACGCCACCGCCCACGGCTCGACGCACCAGGTCGCCGACGCCATCGCCGCACGTCTCACCGCAGCCGGGCTCGACGTCACCGTGCGAGCAGCCGGCGATGTCACCGACGTCGCCTACTTCGACGCAGTAGTCCTCGGCAGCGCGGTGCACAACGGCAGATGGCTGACCCCGGCCGCCGACCTCGCCAAGCGGCTGCGGGACCTTCCCGCCCGGCCACTTTGGCTTTTCAGCGTCTGCACCATCGGCGAGACCACCAGCTTTCTGGGCCCGCGCCTGTCGAGCATCGCGCGGCGACGCCGACCCCTGCCCGAGGTCGTGGAGGCTTCGGGTGCGCCCCATCGGTACTTCGCCGGCGTGATCGAGAAGGACCACTGGAACCTGGCCGGCAGTTGGTTCTTCACGTTAACCGGTGGCCACTACGGGGATCACCGTGACTGGGCGGACATCGATGCCTGGGCCGATGCGATCGCGGCCGAACTCGCCGCCAGCTTCGCCGAAGAGCCGGCTGGATGAGCCGCGACGACATGGCGGCCTGGGTCGTCGCCGAGCCCGGGCCGGTCGACGATGGGCCGATGCGCCTGACCCGCCGACCCCGACCGGTACCGGGACCAGCAGAGCTGCTCGTCGAAGTCCTGGCTTGCGGAGTCTGTCGGACGGACCTGCACGTGGTCGAAGGTGACCTTCCCGTGCATCGCCCCCACGTCGTTCCGGGCCACGAAGTGGTCGGACGGGTTCTCGACGCCCCCGAGGGTGGACCGTTCCGGCCGGGCGATCGCGTCGGTGTCCCCTGGCTTCGCAGCACCTGTGGCCGGTGTCGATTCTGCAGGTCCGGACGCGAGAACCTCTGTGTGGCTCCGGCATTCACCGGCTGGGACGCCGACGGGGGCTACGCCGAGGCGATCACCGTCCCGGCCGACTTCGCCTATGCGCTTTCCGATTCCTTCGACGACGTCCACGCCGCTCCCCTGCTGTGCGCCGGGATCATCGGTTTCCGGGCGCTCGAACGAGCGGCGCTCCCCCGCGGCGGTCGACTGGGCATCTACGGCTTCGGTGCCTCGGCGCACCTCACCGCGCAGATCGCCATGCACCGCGGAGCAACGGTGCACGTACTCACGCGGTCCGAGGCCGCTCGGCGGCTGGCTCTGGAGCTCGGGTGTGCGAGCGCCGGGGACGCCGCCGATCGCCCGCCCGATCCGCTGGACGCGGCGATCCTGTTCGCGCCGGCGGGCGACCTCGTCCCCGTCGCGCTCGCCGCGCTCGACCGTGGCGGCACGCTCGCCATCGCCGGTATCCACCTGAGCGACGTGCCGAGCCTCGACTACCAGCAGCACCTCTTCCAGGAACGGAACGTGTGCAGCGTGACCGCCAACACGCGCTCGGACGGTCGTCGCTTCCTCGCCGAGGCCCAGGACGCCGACGTAGAAGTGCGCGCCCAGCACTACCCGTTCGACCGCGCCCTCGACGCGCTCCGGGACCTCGCGCACGATCGGGTGGACGGCGCGGCCGTACTCTCGCTCAGCCCCTCACTCGGCGTCTGACCTCGTCTGGCACGAGACAGCCCGCCGTCTACGGTCACCGGGTTCGGTCCCGACGATGATCTCGGTGGCGCGGCGTCGGGTCGATTCGACAGGTCCGGTGGTGACCAGCTCGGTCGCCTCGGGCCACGGGTCGGCGACCGCAGCCATGGCCGCGGCGATGTGTTCGTCTGCATCCGACGCGTCGGTGCCGGCTTCGGCCCGGGCACGCATCCGTTCCGCGGTCACCTCGACGGGGGCACTGCAGCGCAGCTCGATCACGTCGGCGGCACAGGCTTGCGCGACCTGACGTGCCTGGCTACGCCTGGCGGCAACCGACCACGACGCGTCCAGAATGACGGTTGCACCATGGCTCAGCCCGACCTCGGCACGGCGAAGCAGCTCGTCGTAGGTCGCTTCGGTCGCCTGAGGACTGTAGATGCCTTCACCGAATCCGGCGGTCGCAGCGAGCCCGGGGGCGAGCCCGGCGAGCTGCTTTCGGATCACATCGGAGCGCAGCAGTTCCAAGCCGGAAGTCTCGGCAACGCCGGCGGCGATCGTGGACTTGCCCGTGCCGGGCAACCCGCCGACGAGCACGAGCCGCACTCGGGCGGCACGCAGGTGGTCGAGCGCCAGCCTCAACAACTCGCGGGCCTGCCGTGCGGCGTCGGTGTCGCCCTGATCGGCGCGGATCGCCAGCACCTTGGCGCGCACCTGCGCCCGGTAGGCGAGATTATGATCGACCAGGGAGGCGGGCCAGGAGTCGTCGGCGTGGCGTCGGTAGGCTTCCAGGAAGGTCCCCGCGAGGTCCGAGCGGCCGAGGCGCTCCAGATCCATTGCGAGAAAGGCCACATCCGCGAGCCCATCTCCAAGCCGGAGCGCGTCGTCGAATTCGAGACAGTCGAGTATGCGAGCACCGTCGTCGAGCACGAAGATGTCGTCCGCGAGGAGGTCTCCGTGGCCGTCGCAGGCGCGCCCAGCGGCGATGCGGGCATCGAAGAGGGGGCCACGGCCGATGAGGTAACGGGCGGCGAGATCGTCGACCTCGGCGACGTCGGCGCCATCGAAGATCCGACCGACGAAGGGCCGCAGCTCGGCGGAGTTGGCCGCCCATCGATCACCGAGCGCGGCGGCGGTCGCGGCCCGATCGGCATCGGGTCCCCGTTCGGCGGCGGCATGGAACTCGGCGAGCATACGGGCGAGATCGTCGAGTTCGGTATCGAGATCGGCGCCGATCTCCACCAGGTGCGCCAGGCGTCGCTCCGGTGGCATGCGACGCATCACCACGACGTGCTCCACGGGCTCGCCGGCGGAGTCACACAGATCGAACACCCCGAGGTACACATCCGGTGCCAGTCGTCGGTTGAGCACGACCTCGCGCCGACATGCATCCCGGCGGGCGATGCGGTCGCGAAAGTCGAGAAAGCCCAGATCCACGGGCTTCTTGGCCTTGTACGCGCGGTCGCCGAAGAAGAACACCACACCCGAGTGCGTTTCGATCACGGCCGGGTCGAACCGCGTCGGATCGGCCTCGGACGGTTCGGGCCGGTCCTGCGGCGTCGGGGCCGGCTCGTCGGGGGACATCATGGCCCTCCCATCCTCCCATGGTCGGGGAGGTTTCGTCGTTGCGACGGATTTCGCCGTCGCGACCGATGAGAAGCAGGCGTCGGATCCGTCGACATGGGCGAGCGGCCAGCTCTCGCTCACCACCCGATCCAGGAGAACCCGATGAGTATCACCCCCTATCTCTTCTTCAGCGGCAACTGCACCGAGGCGTTCTCGCGCTACCACGAAGTGCTGGGCGGCACGCTGGACATCATGACCCACGACGACCTGCCCGAGGGCGCGGAGCCGATGCCGGGTGCCGAGCCGCACCACGTGATGCATGCCGCGCTCGTCTTCGGTGACGGGATGCTGCTCGGCTCGGACGATCCGACGGGCGACGGCGGCCCCAAGCTCGGCGTCGCGGTCGCCTACAGCGGACCCGATGACGCGACCACCAAGCGGGTGTTCGACCAACTCGCCGACGGCGGCGAGGTCCAGATGCCACTCGCTCCGACGTTCTGGACGACGAGTTTCGGCGCCTGCGTGGATCGCTTCGGCGTGTCGTGGATGATCGGCACCGAGTCGGCGTCCTAGCCCCGCGGCGGCGCCGTCTCAGCGGAGCATGAGCCCGATCCGCCCGAAGTCGGCCAGAGCGTCTTCTGCCAGGAATTCGACCTTGCCATCGGCGCGGACCACGTGTTCGATCAGTTCGTCGACGGGATCCTCCATCACCTCAGCGTCCTGAGGCGCACCGATGGCCGCCGACACGAGTCTGCCGTCCATCTCGATCGATGGCTCCGCACGATAGTTCTCCTCGACCACCAGAAGACGGCCGCGGCCTTCACGGGCGTAGCGCCAGACCTCGTCGAGTCCGGTGACCGCATCGCCGGCATGCATGCCGTTCACGAGATCGGTCTTCGCCGCACCGCGCCGCTCCTCGAGACGTTCACGCATCAGCTGCCACGCCGCATCGCTCAGTTCGCGGATGTTGGTCTGTGCGTGGGAACCCTCGAGGCCGCCCACGATGTGGTCGGTGTTGCTGGAGACCTCTGCAAAGAGCGCGATCGAACTCTTGACCCCGGCGAGCACCACCGGCAGCACGTCATCGCGGCTCGCCTCGGTGAGGGCGGCATCGACCTCCCGGTAGAACCTGCGCCACTGGCCCTTGTCGTCGCCTCCGGGCTCGAGCGCGAAGCGTCCGGCAACGGCCCGCCGATCCCGAGGAACGATGTCGGCCTCGAGGGGAAAGCCGTGGTCTTCGATCGCGACGAGGTGGTCACGGATCGCTTCGTAGAGCATCGCACGGTCGGATACCACCAGGACGCGGTAGCGGGGACTGCGACGAAGCCCTTGGACGAGGGAACGGGTGGCTGGGGTGGATGCGATCGCCAAGTCCTCGCGAACCGGAAACGGCAGCCCGTGCGCCTCGGCCCTCCCGGGGGTCGCCATCGCGAAGACTCCTTCGGCTCCACGCAGATCGATGCCGGCCAAGGCACGCTCGAGTTCTTCGACGAGCCGACTCCCACCGGCGCCCGAACTGGCATCGACGAGCCGGTCACGGGCATGTTTGAGGAGGTTGCGTATTCGGATCCGATCTTCGTCATTGCCCGGTCGTCGCCGGTCGAGTGGCGCAGTGATCGTCACCACCGGATCCCCGGTGATCCTCAGCATGCTGCGGACGACGGCGGCGGGCGAGGTCGAGGTCGCGTTGTCCATACCCCAGCATGGCCCCGCGTCGGCGGAATCACTCGGGTCGTCGGTCCATTTCGAGGTGCAGATGCCCAGTGGCCGGCCATGTGACTCAGAGGTGGAGGATGCCACCCGTGGCGGCGTGTGCGCGGCGGCATCGAGGCGATCGCCGACGTTCCGCTGAGCTTCATGCACCTTCCCTGCATCGTGAGAGCGGCTCAGCTACTCTTGACCGCATGGCGAAAGCGAGCGGGGACCAACGGTCACGCGGTGCGCGGAACCACACGACGGGCAGCGCACCCCGGATGGTCGCCGCGTTCGCGGCGACGTTGACCGTCATGGTGACCGCGTTCGGCCTGATCGGTGAACGTCGCGCGCACGCGGACATCCCGGTCGGGGACTACTTCGAACTGACCTGTTACGACAGCGGGAGCAGCTTCACCGAGTTCGTCCCGGTCGCATACTGGGAGGCGACGCCGAACCCGGTCGCCGTCGGGGGAACGACGACCGAACGCGTACGGGTCGACATCCCGACACTTGCCAGCAACTCCCACCATCTCACGTGGCGGTTCACGATCCCGTCCGACGAGCAGTTCGTGGGCGTTCCGACGGTCACCGACCTGGGCGATCTCCCGGCCGGGAACGCGTCGGCGACGATCATCGGCACCGACACGTTGGAAATCGTGGTCGTCGGACCGTTCGACGCGAACCAGCTCGATGTGGACGGTCCCACCGTGCAGTTCCAGGTCAGCGGGACCGACGGCGCCGGGAGCTATCCGGGGTACCACCTCCGCGCGGCGGAAGACGGCTATGCCTTCACCTACACCCGCACCGAAGGCGTCTTCCAGATCGGTGTGAACTGCGACGTCGACCACTGGACCTGGATCGGCCCGTTCCGAGCCGAGGCCCCGACCACGACCACCTCTTCGACGACGACCTCGACGTCGACCACCACCGCACCGACCACCACGACGTCGACCACGCCTTCCACGACCAGCACCACGGCACCGCCATCGACATCGACCACCACGACGTCCACCACCACCGCGCCGACCACCACCACACCGACCACCACGACGTCGACCACGCCTTCCACGACCAGCACCACGGCACCGCCATCGACATCGACCACCTCGACATCGACCACCTCGACATCGACCACCTCGACAGCGACCACGACGCGACCCGCCACGACCGCCGGGCCGACGACCTCCGCATCGCCGACGACCGACCCGGTTTCGCCATCGTCGGTCGCGGGTGGGTCGACGAGCGCGCCGAGCACCTCCGGAGCGCCGGTGACGGTCGACCCAGCGGGGGTGCGGCCTGCGCCGGTCGCCAGGCCCGTGATGGGGACGCCCAGCTACACCGGCTGATCGCTCGCGGCGGGGGTGCCCAGGTCGCGCGGGCCCAGCAAGCTGGAGCCATTCACACCGGCTGCACCCGAGGCGGGTTCCACGGCCTGGGCGAGGGGTCGACGACGGACCCGACGACCTGCCGCCTTTCGCGTCGCTCTGCTAGGCCGCCGACTCCGGGTAGCAGCGGAACTCGACCCGCAATCCGTCCGGTCCACGCACATACACCGACTGGCCGAGGCCCCGGGCGCCGGAGCGCTCCCCCTGGTCGACGATTTCGAGATCGTCGTCGCTGGCGATGGCCGCGAGGTCCTCGGCACTCACGACGAAGCAGATGTGATCGAGATGTCCTCGGTCACCGCCCGGCGTTCCCTCGACGAAGTCGATGATCGTGGCGTCGTTCACGCGTAGCGACGGAAAGAATGCCTCACCGGCCCGCCAAGCGCCGACATTCACCGAGCTGAGCCCCGCATGGCGCTGATACCAGCCCAGCGCCGCCTCGACGTCGGTGACGACGAGCACGATGTGGTCCAGGGCCGACACCGACACCATGGGTCGATCGTAGAGCAGTGTTCGCACCGTTGCACGACGGCGCCGACAGGACGCCCGCTCGCGGCGTCCTCGTCCTCGACGCACGACCTCTGCGCCTCACGGACCCGTGCGACGGCTTCCCCTCGGCGACCCCGTCCACGAGAACACCTGGGGCAAGCCGGCGCCGCCGAACCTCTCGATACGCCACGGTCCCGATGACCGGTCGACTCTGCGCCCACATGCCGGGCGGGCGCCGGCGGGGTGAGCCGGCGTGTGTCGAGTGCACCTCCGCCCGCTCGACGACCTCGCCGCTCAGCGACGCGCGAGGTGGCGATCGATGATCACCTGGGCCTGTTCCTGGGTCATCGGAGGACCGACCGGTAGCAGATCGTGCGCTTGGGCGACCCGCCCGAGTTCGTCCATCGCCGGGAACGTCGGCGCCGGCGGCGGGACCCGTTCGGTGGTCGGCTCGCCGAGTTCGCTGACGAAATCGCGGAACGTCGAATTGTCGTGTACGGCGAGCACACGGGCCGGCCGATCGCCGACCACGCGGAACGCATGGGGAATGCCCCTCGGCATCGAGACCCAGTTGCCGGCGGTCGCGACGTACTCGTCGTCGCCACAGCGCACGGCCATCTGGCCCTCCAGGATGTACCAGGTGTCGTCGAGGGTGTCGTGGATGTGCACGGCAGGCGCGTGGCCGACCGGCAGGGTCATCTCCAGTACGACGCTGGTCATCTGCGGGGCGCGGCGGTGCTCGACCACGAGGGTGTCGAGAAACCACCAGGCGTTGGCCTCGGTGCTGTCCGGGTCGTCGATCACTGCGGTGGTCATGGGGTCGTCCTCTGGTCGGCGGTTCATTCGACTATTGGTCAGGTTACCTGACCAAACAGACAGTAAGGTAACCTGACCAACATGTCAAGTGTGATCGATCCGACCCCGCCCTACGTCGGCTATTCGCTGCGGGTGGTGTGGCAGTGGGTGTGGGAGTTGAACATGGCGGCCGCCACTCGGGCCGGCTATGACGACGTCAACCCCGCGCATGTGAGTCTGTTCCGCTACCCGGGCCTCGACGGCTACCGGCTCACCGACATCGCGCAGCGGATGCAGATCACCAAACAGTCGGTCCATCAGCTGCTCGGGCACCTCGAGAGCCTCGGCTACCTCATCCGAGAGACCGATCCCGGCAACCGACGAGCCCGGCTGGTCCGGCTCACCCCGAAGGGTCGGGGCTTGCAGGAGGTGATCCGGCGTCAGGCCCTGGATGCCGAGCGCCGCATCCTCGACATCCTCGGTGAAGACCGCGGCGAACAGTTCAAGAAATCCCTCGCACTCCTGGTCGACGAGATCACCGCCGATGGTGAGGTCGGTGCCCACGACGCTGCCGACCGATGAGACCGTCGGCGCGTTCGGTTGGGAACCGGTCCGCCGATGCGGCAGCCACGTGCGCATCGAACACCGCGAGCCCCGCGCCGGGGTCCGAATGGACTTCGGCGACGCCGATCCCGACCATCTCGCCGACGTGATCGCCGACACGATCGTCGCGCCGGTCACCTACCGAAGCGTGGAAACCGGCGGTACCGCCCGCGCCGCCGCAGCGATCACCGAACTGGTCTGAAGCGAGCGAGGCTTCCGACCGCCGTCGACGAACGCGGCGTCGCCACACGACCGAACGATGCCTCGCGAGGACGCACCACTAACGTCGCCGCATGGCCGATCAGCAGACGTCCGACACGAACCCTGGCCTGTACGCAGGGCTGGTCTCGACCCGGGCGATTCGGCGGTACCGCGACGACGACCTGCCTGAATCGGACCTGAACGACATCTTGTTCGCGGCGACCCGTGCACCCTCGGGGCACAACCGCCAACCGTTCCGCTTCCTGGTCGTGCGACGCACCCCGGAAACCACCGAGGTGCGCAGCGTGCTCACCCGCGCGTTCCGACAGGCGTGGGCGGAGAGCCGAGAAGATCCACCGCCCGATGACACGTCGCGCAAGGCCCGCATGGCCCGGACGATGAGCCACTTCGTCGACTGCATCGGGGACGCCCCGGTGATCGTGTTCGCGTGCCTGCGTTCGCGGGGGCGACCGAACGACCTCTTCGACGGGGCTTCGGTGTTTCCGGCCTGTCAGAACCTGCTGTTGGCCGCGCGTTCGCTCGGCTACGGCGGGGTGATGAGCACCTGGCACCTCGCGGCTGCCGACGAACTGACAGATCTGCTCGGGTTGCCCGACGACGTGGAGATCGTGGCGACGATCCCGATCGGTCGGCCGGTGGGCGGCCACGGTCCGGTGCGACGGCTCCCCCTCGGCGACCTGGTGTACGAGAACTCCTGGGGCAACCCGGCCCCCTGGGCGGTCGACCCACCGGGTACGCGTTACACCGGCGGGTAGAGGGCCGGGAGGACCTTCAAGAGCTTCGGGAAGAGTGCCGTGTAGCGACCCTCGCCCCAGTCGAGGTGCGGCTCATTGGTCATCGCCTGGGTGAGCACACCTTTGATCAGTACGGCCACCAGATGACCGGCTTCGTCGAGCGCGGCGGGCCCGAGCTGCCCGGCGGCGACGGCGTCGGCGATCGCTTGTTGCTGAAGGGCGGCGATCTGTTCGCTGGGCGCGAACGCCTCGGGTGACGGCTCGAAGTCAGGGATCGGACGCCAGAACAACAGCTGGGCGAGCGCCTGGTTGGCCAACACCCACCGACCGCTCGCTTCCAGACCGGTCGACAGCGACTCGAGTCCCGGCCCGCCGTCGGCCATACCTTCACGGAGCACCTCGAGGTTGCGCGCCGCGGCTCGCGCGAACAAGGCGTCGTAGACCGCCCCGAGTGACGGGAAGTACTTGTAGAGCGAGGGGGTCTGGACCCCGAGGCGGCGGGCGACCTCGGCGAGGGTGAGGCCGTTGACCCCGCGCTCGCCCATCACGTCGGTGGCGAGATCGAGGATCTCGGAGATGGTCTCCCGGCGACGTCGCGCTCGTCGGTCGGGTCGGGGCCGGTCTCGTTCAGCGGTGTCCTCGGCCGGTGCCATGTCCATGAACCCTATCAAAGATTACTCTTGACAGCTTTAGCTAATGGTCTTAGCCTACGGGGATCCACCGAATCAAGGAGCACTGCCATGACCCCGATCGAGACCGAGAACACCGAACAGGTCACGAAGATCTTCGAGGCGTTCGGACGCGGTGACGTCCCGTTCATCCTCGACCAACTGACCGACGACACCCGCTTCGTGGGTCACCTCGACGCGAGCGTCCCCTGGGCCGGGGTGTACGAGGGCAAGCAGGAGGTGGCCCGCTACTTTCAGGCCATGGGCACCTCGGTCGAGGTCGGGGCGCACCCGGTCGACACCGTCGTCGCCCAGGGCGACACCGTCATCGCCACCGGTGATGTCAGCTTCAAGGTGCGCGAGAGCGGCAAGTCCGGCTCGAGCGAGTGGGTCTACATCTTCAAGTTGACCGACGGCCGCGTCCGCAGCTTCGACCAGTTCAACGACGCCGGCCTGCGCGCAGCATTCACCTGACCGCTC
>JBDZUV010000110.1:0-10134 GCA_040255345.1 Actinomycetota bacterium
GTGATCGTGATGAACACGATCCGCGGGTTGATCTCCCGGAGCGCCTCGTAGCCCAGGCCGCGCCGCGCCAGGCCCCCGGGGCGCATCGCCTCGACCACCACGTCGGCGTCGCGCACCAGATCACGGAACGCCTCGGCGCCCCCGGACGTGCGCAGGTCGAGCACGATCGATCGCTTACCCCGGTTGAGGTGCAGGTGCATCAGTGACGTGCCCTCGACGATCGGCCAGGTCATGTGGCGGATGTAGTCACCGCTCGCGGGTTCGACCTTGATGACCTCCGCACCGAGTTCGGCCAGTGGCGTGGTGATGGCGGCCGGGCCGAGCATCGAGCACTCGACGACACGGACGCCGCGCAGCGGGGGTCTGACGGTCATGGACAAGCTCCTGGAGTCGGGGAGACGGCGGCACACGATCCGCGGAACACCTGGATTCTGACGGGTCGTCACATAGTAGGGAACCCACGGGGACGGGCCGATTCGACGACCTCGGATACGGTGGTGACGATGCCGCGTGTGACGAGGCTCGATGAACGGACGATCCGGGACGACGGACTCGGTCGGTGAGTGACATCACCGTCGCCGGGACGCGTCCCGGCCGTATCACCAGGCCGCTCGGGACACCGACGGCCCGGACCCTCGCGCTCACGGTGGCCGCGACGATCCTGCCCGTCTGGATCTCGGCCTGGCGGGTCGCGTCCAGTGGCTTCTACCCGACGAGTGACGCGGCCTTGACCGTGATGCGCGCCCGTGACGTGTTCACCATGGATCCGCCGTTGGTCGGCATGCCGGCGGCGAGCGGTGCCTTCGGTGATTCGATCACCCACTTCCCCGGCGCGCTCCAGTTGTATCTGCTCGCCGGGCCCGTGAAGCTGTTCGGCAACGTGTGGGGGCCCCCGATCGCGATGGCGGTGCTGTCGACCGCGTGGATCATGGCGACCGCCTGGGTTCTCGATCGGGTGCTCGGCCCGCGCCAGGCACTCGTGGGCGTCGCCTTTCTCGCGGTGTACGCCTGGTCGATCGGGATCGGCTTTCTGGTCGATCCGGTCCCGGTCACCATGTTGATCTTCTTGACCCTGCCCTTCCTGCTGTCGGCCTGGTGTGCGGCCACCGGCGACCGGGTGGCCCTCGTGGTCACGGCGGTCATGGCGAACTACCTCTGGCTGGACCACCTGGCACTCGTCGTGGTGGTGCCCGTCGTGACGGCCGGTGCGCTGTGCGGGTACCTGCTCACCCACCGGCACAGTATGTGGAGCCGGACCGACGAGCGTCGCGCGGCGCGGCGGCAGGCGTGGCAGGGCGTCGCCGCCGCAGCGGTCGTGTCCGTCGTGCTGTGGATCCCGACTCTGATCGCCGAGGTGACCCGGTCGCCGGGGAACCTGCGGCTGCTCTTCCGGAGTTCCGGGCACGAGCGGGAGGTCGTCGCATCGTTCTCGTTCGCGTTGCACGTCGTCGTCGACCTCATCACCTACCCACCGTTCTGGCTGCGGGGATCATTCGACGATCCGCCGTTCTACAACGCTCCCAAGATGGCGGTGGCCGAGGGATCACCGACCTGGTACGGGATCGTGGCCGGCCTGGTGCTGGTCGCGGTGTTCGTCGGGCTCGGCCTGCAGGCCCGACGCAGGAGCGACCGCGTCGCGGGCTGGGCACTGGTCGTGGCGGTGGTGGCGGTCGCGGTGGCGGTGGTGACGATCTATTTCACCCCGACCCAGTTCGGCATCGCCGGGTACGTGCGGCCACTGTGGGGCGTCGCCGCATTCGTGTGGTGCGCCGTGGGCTACTGCGTGATCCGCCTGGTGTGGCGTCCTCGGCGGCCGTGGGCGGTCTGGGTGGTGGCCGCCACGATCGTCCTGTTCGGGGTGTTGAACCTGCCGGCGAGCAAACGCGGCTATGTCCCTGACCGGAATGCCACGCGCATGGTCACCGCGGTGAACGACGCCGTGGTGGACCACGTGGCCGACGGCGGACCCGTGGCGTTGAAGACCCGACCGGACTACGCCACCCAGGCCTTTTTCGGTGCGCTCGTGCTGGCACTGCGCACGGCCGACGTCGACTTCTGCGTGGTCGTCGGGAGCCCACCGCTCGCCGGCGTCCGGGACTGTGACGGCCGACGACGGCAAGTGGTCGCCATCGAGGTCACGCCCGAAGCGCCGCGGGGGGTACGGGTCGCGCCCGACACGATCGTCGCGGTGCCCTTCCTGACGGCCCGGAAGCAGGGGCGACTCGACCGTCTCGAAGAGCGGGTGGCCGCCTGGCTCCACAGCGGCGAGAAGATCCATCTGACCGCCGACGCGCAGCGGGAGTTGGATGCGAGTGGTCCGGACACGCGCGAGACGCTCGCCGAACTGCTCGACCCGTCGAGTACGCCGGCGACCTTCGAGCGCCGACGGTACGTGCTCGACGCGCTCGTCGCGCTCTGGGTCGCCAACCCCGATCAGGGTCACTCGCCCCTCTTCGTCGGGGCGCCGCTCACGTTGTCGGAACTGCACGAGTGGCACCAACTGTCAGGAAACCGTAGATACGTCGTCGTCACCGACGAGGGTCACTCGAAGGGCTGACCCGGACGACCCGCGCCGCTCGTTCCCGATAGCGTCGCTCGACATGTCCGAGGTCGACCCGCCCCGAACCCTCAACTTCGCCGACGTCTGGGAGTACGCCGTCGATCGCGTCGGCGGCCGCGAAGCGCTCGTGTGCGGCGATCGACGATCGAGCTTTGCCGAACTCGACGACCGGGCGAACCGGTTCGCCGCGCACCTGAGCGCAGCACGGGTGCAGCGGGGGGACACCTTCGGGATCTTCGCACCGAACTGCACCGAATGGATCGAGGCGCAACTCGCCGGGTGGAAGCTCGGCGCGCTGCCGGTCAACGTGAACCATCGCTATTCGTCGGGTGAACTCGCGGATCTGCTCGACGACGCCCGGGCCGTCGGGCTCGTGTTCGACGCCGCACGGTCCGACGTGGTCGCGGGCATCGGCACGGAGCGCCTGGCTGCGTTGCGGTTCCTGGTGGCGGTGGACGTTCCCGGCTCCGCGACCCGGGCCGCGCGGCTTCCCGTGGGAGCAGAACGCTGGGACGACGTCCAGGCCCGCCATGCCGGTGCGCAGCGACCGCGCGTCGACCGTGACGGTGAGGACCGGTACCTGATCTACACGGGCGGTACCACCGGGCGGCCCAAGGGAGTGCTGTGGCGTCAGGAGGACGCGTTCCACGCGTGTTTCGGTGGTGGTGACCCGATGCGCCTGAGCCCGGTCACCGCGCCCGGGCAGTTGGCCGATCGCATCATGGAGTCTCCAGCCACGTTCTTGTGCATCGCCCCGCTCATGCACGCCGCCGGGCAGTGGGTCGCCACCTCGTGGCTCTGGGCGGGAAGCCGGGTCGTGCTGGTGCCGGGTTCGTTCGATCCGGAGACGGTCTGGGACCTGGTCGACGCCGAGCAGGCCAACCTGTTCACGGTGGTGGGCGACGCTACCGGAAAGCCGCTGATGGACTGCTGGGATGCCAACCCCGGCCGGTGGCAGGCGACCAGTGTGTTCTCGATCTCCAACGGTGGGGCGCCGATGTCGCCCGCGCTCAAGGCGCGCTTCATCAGCACCTTCCCGAACCAGTACTTCGTGGACGGATTCGGGTCGTCGGAGACCGGCGCGCAGGGATCGCAGCGGATCGCGGCCGCGGCCGACTCGGCAGACGGACCGCACAGCGGCGTGGCCAGGTTCTCGCCGTACGGCTCGCAGACCGCCGTGCTCGACGACGAACTGCAGCGCATCGAACCCGGATCCGGAGCGATCGGACGGGTCGCGTTGCGGGGCCGCATTCCGATCGGTTATCTGCACGATCCGGTCCGCACCGCCGAGACGTTCGTCGAACACGCCGGCGACCGGTGGGTGCTCACCGGTGACTTCGCCACCGTGGAGGTCGACGGCACCGTGACCCTGTTGGGGCGCGGATCAGCATGCATCAACACCGGTGGGGAGAAGGTCTTCGCGGAAGAGGTGGAGATGGCCCTGCAGGGGCACCCCGACGTCGCCGACGTCGTGGTCGTCGGCGTTCCCGACGAGCGCTGGGGCGAAGCGGTCGGCGCCGTCGTCGCACCCAGGCCGGGGACCGTCGTGGAACTCGAGGATCTCAAGGGGTTCCTCGAGGGTTCGCTCGCCGGCTACAAGCACCCGAAGCACCTGGTCGTGGTCTCGGAGATCGAGCGCAGCCCCGCCGGCAAGGCCGACTACCGGTGGGCCCGGTCGGTCGCCGCGGGCTGAGCGGCCACGACCAGCTGCATGCTCAGCGGTTTCGCGTCAGCGTCACCACGAGTGACCGGCTCGATCGACGCCCCTCCAAATCCGCCCACCGAAGGAGGTCTGCATCGGGCACGTCGGGCAGATGGACCAGCATGACCCCGCGGGGTCCCGACAGGGTGTGCACGTTCGCCAGCACACCGGCGAACTGGGTCCTGGTGCCCGTCGAGTCGATGATCGCAGACGGGTCGTCGAGAAACGAGGGGTGCAGCAACCCACGGCGAGTCGCCCCCGGCGGGATCGCCACGGCGATGAAGCGCCGGTACGCCTCGGTGGGTTCCAAGCGGGAGACCGATCCGAGCGCGGCCCGGACCTTCTCGGTGAGACCGTCGAGTTCGCCATGTTCGGCGTCGGTCAACGGGTCGTGGTCGGCGATCACCTCCGCCCGGGGGTCGATGTCTGCCGTGCGGGCGGGAGCGGAGACGAACTCGACGGTCACGTCGGTCGAGCCTGCGGGGCACCCCGAAACCGGCAGGTCGGACCACTGGGCGACTCCCTCGACGCAGAAGGGGATGTCGGCGTCGGCGAGCGCGACGGCGAGCGCGGCGACGTTCGGGCTCGTGTACACGTTCGGGGCGGCGATCTTCACCCGCCCCTGGTCCCGCAGGGCCTCGACGACGACCGGATCGACGGCGTGCGCGGTGGCGATCATCTCGTCGGTGGCGGCGTAGGTACCGGATGCGAAGTTCGCGTGGGGAAGATTCGCGACCGCGAGCGCGAGCGCGCAGCCCACGGCGATGAGAGTTCGGGCCCTCGGCACGCGGTCTGGGATCGTCCGGATCAGTGCGTACGCGAGCGTGAACGTGACGAACATGGCCACGGCCCATGTCGACAGGTAGTAGCCGATGTAGGTCGGCACCCCGGTGGGAGTCGGTGGGTAGGCGAGGTTGTACCAGGCCGCGGCGAAGGTCACCGCGCCGAGCGCGAGCGCGCTGAGCGCCGGCCGGTCGCGTCGCCTGATGGCCGACCGTGTCAGCCAGACGGTCGCCGCGATCAGCGCCGTAGCGGTGACCAGCCGCACGATCCCTCCGGGCGAGGGGTCGTAGAACAGCAGATTGGAAGTGCGGCTTCCCCGCAGCCAGAACGGTGGACGGATGAAGAAGGCGACGAGGACGTCGAAAGCGCGACCCCAGACACCCGACTGGGTCGGTGTGGCGCGCGCCACGCGCCACAGATTCGTGAGATTGCCCGGGTCGTCGGAGAACTGCTGGACGATCGAAGGGATCCACATGATCGCCGAGATCAGGACCGACCACAGCACCGCACGTATCGATCGGGACCGGATTCGGGGCCACTGCCGGGGCGCGCGCGACCGGGTGCGCACCAGCCCGATCACCCAGATCACGGCCGCAGTTGCGACGATCGGAGGAAGCAGACGAACCAACACCACCTCGTCGAGCAGGATGAAGTTCGTGACGAGCGCGAGGGCGGGCAGCACCCCTTCGTCGCCGGCGGCCAGTGCCCAGGCGATGAAGCAGCACGCGGCGAACACCGGCACGATCATCACCTGGCCCGATGCGGAGTGCAGCGCGGACGTGCCCAGCGCCCAGGTCAGTGCGCCGAGGAAGACGAGCGCGCCCATCGCGGCCCGGTGGCCGAGTCGGCGTGCGACACACCAGCCGGCCAACAGGAACCAGCACGCGTTGAGCACCGCGATCGACACCAGTGGGCCCCACGTCGAGCCGAGGACGCGGATCGGGAGCGCCATCCACCACAACCACCACGGCCCCGGGAAGTACGTCGCACTGTCGATCCAATTGCTCGCATCGGTGTAGATGCCGAGGAGGCCGGGGTGGAAGCCGAGTGAGTACCGGGCCCGTAGGACGGTGTGGGCCTCGTCGAAGGTGGGCACCCAGCCGCCGAGACCGTCCCGGACCGTGACGATGATGATCGGCGCCACGGTGAGCGCGGCGACGACCCGGTACCAGAAGCGGTCGTCGCGTGCCCACCGCGGCCGCTTCGGTGCCCCACCCGAGGCGGGAGCCCCGGCGTCGAGGTCACGGTCGGTGTCACCATCGACCGGTGGGGGCGGGGGCCGTGACACGTCTTCGATGTGCTCGCCGTCCGTCCGCAAACGGAAACCCCTTTGGCTCTCGAGCGGGTGGCTGGTCCCCGGGGGGAAAGCGAGATGCTACCGTTCGGTCCGAATCGGCACAGGGATGGGACATGGATCGATCGCGGGTGGATCACGGCAGCCGATTCGGTGACCGCCGCGATCCGGGGCACCGGGAACGGGACGCGGCGTCGGCGGGCGTCTCCTCCGACGACACCGCAGGCGCGGCACCGGCGCGCGCCAGGTTCCGGTCGGTGTCGGACCGCACGGCCTACCGGGTGGCTCTGGGTCTGGTGCTCCTGCCCATCGTGGTCGAGACGGTGCGAGCGGGCCGGTCGGGTTGGGTGCCCGCGCGAGACGCGGCTCCGACCGTGTTCAGGGCCGAGTTCGCGCTGGGACTGCACCCGACGCTCGTCGGCATGTACACGGACGCGAGTCACTGGACCGGCATTCCCACCTACTTTCCCGGTGCCTGGCAGCTCTACTGGATGTGGGCGCCGATCAAGCTGCTCGGTACGTCGTGGGGCCCGCTGGTGGCGATGGCGTTGCTCAACGGTCTCTGGGTGTACCTGGCCGGCTGGTTCGTGCAGCGCCGGCTGGGTCGTCGTGCCGCCGTGGGGGCACTGACGCTGCTGGCGGCGCAGCTGTACGTCCTCACTCCGGCGTTGTCGGTCTCGCCGGTACCGATGGTCATGGTGCTGCCGCCATTCGCCGCGTTCTGCTTCGGAGTGTGGGCGCTCGCGGCCGGTGACGACGGTGTCCTGCCGGCGCTCGCACTCGTGGCGAGCTTCCTGCTGCTCGACCATCTCGTGTTGGTGTTGCTCGTTCCGGTGCTGCTGGCATTCGGCATCGCCTCGTGGGCGGTCGGCCTGATCGTCGAGCGACGCCGGGACCGGCCCGACTGGTCCGCAAGGAGGAGAACCGCGGTGCGGGCGCTCGCGGGTGCGGTCGTGGTCACGGTCGTGCTCTGGTCGCCGGCGCTTGCGCAACAGCTCGTCGGCGACTCGGGGAATCTCGGGAACCTGGTCAGGGCGAGCGGATCCCAGCCCGGGGCCACGATGTCGTTCTGGGATGGGTTGAGAAGGTGGCTCGATCTGTTCACACCGCCGGACTTCTGGTCACGGGCGTCGCGCGAGCACTCGTATCTCGTCTCGCAGGGGCCGCCGCCGGCGCCCCTCGCCGTCGTCGGCGCCGTGCTGGTGCTCGTCTCGGCGGTGACGGTCCTCGCCGTGGCCGCCTGTCGTCGCCGCGATCGGCCTGCGCTGGCGGCCGTTGCACTCGCCGGGGTGTCCTTCGTCGCCGTGTGGGTCAATCTGGAACGGGCGATCGGCCCCGATGGCCCGCATCCGGCCTATGTGCAGACGAGCTGGGTCGTGGCGATGTTCATCACCTTCGCGCTCGGGTACGGGACGGTCCGACTCGCACCCCCGGTTCTGAGACGCGCGGCGTTGCCGGCTGCGTTCGGATGCCTCCTGGTGGTCACGGTCCTGAACCTGCCTCACGCCAACGTGCCCAGCGGGGTCACCTCGGCGTCCGACGAGAACATCGAGATCAGTCGGCAGCTCGATCCGCGCCTCGTCGACGCCCTGCGAGGCCGCGGCGTCGTGGCCGTTGGCAGGAGAGGGTTCGGCGGGTACCGCTTCATGGCATCTTCGGTCGTGGCATTGCACGATGCCGGCATCCCGATCTGCATCGACGGGACACCTCAGTTCGAGCCGTCACCCGTGGAGAATTGTCGAACTCGCCGGCCCGACATCGAGATCAGATTCGACTTCTTCGATCCGCTCCACGATGAGATCGACGGTTGGGATTTCGTCGCATCCCAGTCGTTGGCGACCCCGGCCGAACTGCGGGAGTACCGCCGGCTCACGCGGACGATCACCGCGGCGGTCGACCGGGTCGAGGATTCGGGTGAACCGCTCCGACCGACTCCGGAGTTCGTAGACCTGATCCGCCAGCGCACCGGGGGACGGCTCGACCTGGGAACCCCCGAGGCGATCGCGTTCCTGAACGCGGCCCCGTCGGGTAGGCCGATGCACTCCGGAGCGGGTCGGCGGACGTTCGCCTCGTTCATCGACCTGGTGATCGACGAGGCGGGCGACGCGCCCGGCGTGCGGGCGTTCGACCTTCCGGTCGCCCGTTCGGAGGTGCTCCAATGGGCGCGCCTGAGAAAGCGCATTCAGGGCCATTCGGTCGTCGTGCGTTCGCGCGTCACGGGCTGAAGCGCCGGCACCCGGCCCGGCGGCGACGGTCGACGGGGGTGCGTTCGGTTACGATCGCTCGGACCGACGAGCGCGCGACGATTCGTCGGCCACCCCGGTCGCCGGGGCAACCGCCTCGACGAACCGACGTACCGGGTGTCTGTGTGAGGATGATGAGCGCGTCCACAACCCGACCCACGGCCGTGCGATGACCGCTGTCGAGGTCGATGCCGAGTCGAGTGTGCCCGTTCCATCGACGGCGGTCCCGGGAACCCGGGACCGTACCCTGTACCGACTGGTCGCCGTGCTCGGCGTCGTCCCGATCGTGGTCGAGGTGGTGCGGCGCGGCGTGACGGGGTGGATCCCGGCGCTCGATGCGGCGCCGACGGTGCTGCGTGCGAAGTACGCCCTGGGGACGTCGCCGACCCTGGTGGGCATGTTCACCGACTCGAGCCGGTACACCGACGCGACCACCTACTTTCCCGCGGCATGGCAGTTGTACTGGTTGTGGGCGCCGATCCGGCTGTTGGGCGCCACCTGGGGTCCCCTGGTCGGGATGGGACTGTTGAACATCGGCTGGCTGCTGCTCGCGGGATGGTTCGTCGAGCGGCGACTCGGCTACCGCGCCGGTGCCGCCGCGCTCGTGTTCGTGGCATCGTCGAACTGGGTGCTCTCGCCGGCACTCCTGGTCTCGCCGGTGCCGATGGTCATGGTGTTGCCCGCGTTCGCGGCGTTCCTGTTCGGTGCATGGGCGCTGGCGGCAGGCGACGAGGGGGTCCTTCCCCTGTTCGCCGTCGTCACGAATTTTCTGATCCTCGATCACCTCGTCCTCACGCTGCTGGTGCCGGTGATCGGACTCGTCGCGGTGGGATGCTGGGCGATCGGGCTGGCTCTGGAATGGCGGGCGCGAGACGCCCGGACCTGGCCCGCTCGCCGGCGGCGGTCACGCCGAGCACTGTTGGGCGCGCTCGCCGTGACGGCGCTCATGTGGCTTCCGGTGGCGATCCAGCAGTTCACGCACACGCCGGGGAATCTCACGAACCTGTGGCGTGCGGGGAGATCGCAGCCCGATGCGGTGCTGTCGGTGTCCACCGCGGTCGAGAAGTGGCTGTCGCTCTTCGTCGCTCCCGATTTCTGGCTCCGCCCCAGTCGGACGACCTCGTATCTGCTGTCGTCGGCGCCGCCGCCGTCGACCGCCGCGCTGGTCGCCGTGGTCGTGGTCCTCGGGGGTCTCGGGTCGTTCCTCGCATGGAGCGCATTCCGACGCCGCGATCGTGCTGCGCTCACGGCACTGTTGTTGGCGGCCGTCGGATCGCTTGCGGTGTGTGCCAACATCCTGCGCGCGGTCGGTCCGACCGCGAACCCGTTCCCGGCTTACGTGCAGTCGAGTTGGGTCGTGGCGATGTTCGTCACCTTCGCGTTCGGCTACGCGTGCGTGCGTGCGGTTCCGACACCGGTACGTGATCGCGCACCGATCGCGGTGGCGGTCCTGGCCGTGGTGGTCGCCGCCGCGAACCTGCCCCACGCGGATGCGACGGTGGGCGTCACCGTGGCCTCCGACGCGACGGTCGAGCGGAGCAGGGCCCTCGAC
>JBDZUV010000111.1:0-1561 GCA_040255345.1 Actinomycetota bacterium
CGGCCACGAGAGCGAAACTCGGGTAGAGGGCCTCAGTTTTCGGTGGTCCGGACCGAAAGGGAGTCGTGCACATCCAAGGTCAACCATCGGGCCAGGCTGACACGACCCGAGCGGTCGACGCGACGCGCGAGCGAACTCGATGATCCCCGGCGCCTACCCGAACTCACGGGTGCTGGTCGTCGACGACGAGGCCGCGAATGTCGCGTTGCTCACGAAGATGCTGGGTCGAGCGGGCTACGGCAACGTGGCATCCACGACCAACTCCGCCGAGGTGATGCGGCTGGTGTCGACGTTCGAGCCCGACCTGATCCTGCTCGACCTGCACATGCCCGAACCCGACGGGTTCGCCCTCATGTCGCGCTTGAACGAGACCATCGATGCCGATGTGTTCCTTCCCGTGCTCGTCCTCACCGCGGATGCCACCGAAGTCACCAAGGTTCGGGCACTCGGTGATGGCGCCACCGACTTTCTCACCAAACCCTTCGAGTACCCCGAGCTGCTCCTCCGCCTCCAGAATCTGCTCACGCTCCGACAGCAGCATCAGCAACTCCGACGTGCGAACATCTCGATGGCCGCGACCATCGACGAGCACGAGCGGGGTGCGGCGGCACACAAGGAGCGTGCACGGGCGATCACGTTGCGGACCGAGGCGGTGTTGGACGCGGCCGGACCGCGCATGGTGTACCAGCCCATCGTCGACCTCATCGACGGCACCACGCTCGCCGTCGAGGCGCTCGCCCGTTTTCCCGAAGGGCACAGTGACCGTCCCGAGGTCTGGTTCGAGGAGGCCCACGAGGTTCACCTGGGCGTGCGACTCGAGCTGGCCGCGCTCAGCGCTGCCCTGCGAGACATCGACCGACTTCCCCCTGATTGTGACATCTCACTCAACGCGTCACCCGAGGCGCTCCGGTCACCGGCCCTCCGCTATGTGCTGGATCCTGCGCCGGCGGAACGGATCGTGATCGAGGTGACCGAGCACGAACGGGTGCCGGACTATCCGCAGCTGGTCGCTTCGCTCGCGGACCTGCGCGAGCGCGGCGTGCGCATCGCCGTCGACGACACCGGTTCGGGGTTCGCGAGCCTTCAGCACATCCTGGAGCTGCGACCCGAGATCGTGAAGCTCGACCGCAGTCTGGTCATGGACCTCGACAAGTCGCCGGTGCGTCGTTCCCTCGTCGCGTCGCTGCAACACTTCTCGACCGAGGTCGACCTGACCCTCATCGCCGAGGGCATCGAATCCGTCGACGAACTCGAGGCGATCAAGGCTCTCGGTATCCGGGTCGGGCAGGGCTTTCTCCTGGCCGCACCCTCGGACCTCCCCGTGGCCCGGGTGCACCTACCCACTCACTGACGAGGACCGCAGCCGGCCGCTGCATGCCCGCCCCGCCATCGCTCACCACCGGTCCACCAGGCCCGGCCAGCGCGCAGCGGGGCCGGCCGCAGCCGCACCGTCCTCGGACTCACCGTCACCGTCGGATGACCAGAACGTCATCGGCTCATACCCCGGAGACAGCGTCGCCTTGCCCTTCGGGCTACGAGCCTCGAACAGTTCGACGACCCG
>JBDZUV010000111.1:1661-10124 GCA_040255345.1 Actinomycetota bacterium
GACCGCATCCGCGAGACGACGACCGAACAGGCGGGTCTCCAGATGCGTGCGGTGATCGGGGGTGTCGGGCGCGATCTCCTCGAGCCAGATACCCGGGATCCGCCCACCGTCGGTGACACAGTCGTCTTGACGGACGATCAACTCCTGTGCGACATCGACCAGGCGACGGGTCAGATACCCCGAATCCGCCGTCCGCAGCGCGGTGTCCACGAGCCCCTTCCGGGCACCCGGCGTGGAGATGAAGTACTCCAACATCTCCAGACCGTCCCGGTAGTTCGACTTGATCGGATGCGGGATCATGTCACCACGCGGGTTCGCCACCAGACCACGCATACCCGCGATCTGACGGACCTGCATCATGTTGCCTCGGGCACCGGAACCGACCATCATGTCGATCGGGTTGAACACCTCCGAAGAGAACTGGGCCGCCATCGCGTCCTTGACCTCTTCGGTCGCCTCGGTCCAGATCTCGGTCTCCTTCTGGCGCCGCTCACCGTCGGTGATGATGCCCCGACGGAACTGCGTGTTGACCTTCGCGGCCTCGGCGCCACGGCGCTCCAGGATCTCGGCCTTCGCGGCCGGGGTCTTCACGTCGTCGATCGAGATCGTCAGACCCGACCGGGCAGCGAACGAGAAACACAGGTTCTTGACGTTGTCGAGCACGCTGGCGACGATGCCCTTGGGGTAGCCGTTCGCGAGGATGTCGACGATCTCACCCATGCGCTTCTTGTCGACCCGTTCGTTGATGTAGTCGATCCGGCGGTCACCGATGGGTTCCACCGTCCACGCGTCCGACAGGGCCCGGTTGAACAGCAACCGGCCCAACGTGGTCGGGTGGTAGGTGGCGGCCGACCCGTTCGCCGGCGTGGCGAGCAACTGTTCGGTGCGGTATTCGATCGGGGCGTGCAGATCGAGCGTGCCCTCTTCATAGGCCTGCTCGGCCTCGTACATGTGGCGGAAGATGCGTCCGGAACCCTTGGCACCCTCGACGATCTCGGTGAGGTAGTAGGCGCCGATGATCATGTCCTGGGTCGGGGTGACCAGCGGACGACCGTGCGCCGGCGACAGCACGTTGTTCGCCGACAGCATCAGCACCCGGCTCTCGGCCTGGGCTTCTGCCGACAAGGGCAGGTGGATCGCCATCTGGTCGCCGTCGAAGTCGGCGTTGAACGCCGTGCACACGAGCGGGTGGATCTGCAGGGCCTTGCCCTCGACCAGTACCGGCTCGAACGCCTGGATCCCCAGACGGTGCAGGGTCGGCGCCCGGTTCAACAACACCGGGTGCTCCTTGATGACCTCGCTCAGCACCCCCCACACCTGGGGGCGACGCCGCTCGACCATCCGCTTCGCGGACTTGATGTTCGGGGCGATCTCGGTCTCCTGCAGCTTCTTCATGACGAAGGGCTTGAACAGCTCGAGCGCCATCTGCTTGGGCAGTCCGCACTGGTGCAGCTTCAGCGTCGGACCACACACGATCACCGAACGACCCGAGTAGTCGACGCGCTTGCCGAGCAGGTTCTGGCGGAACCGACCCTGCTTGCCCTTGAGCATGTCCGACAGCGACTTGAGCGGCCGGTTGCCCGGGCCGGTCACGGGGCGACCCCGGCGGCCGTTGTCGAACAGCGCGTCGACGGCTTCCTGCAGCATCCGCTTCTCGTTGTTGACGATGATCTCGGGTGCGCCCAGATCCAGCAGTCGCTTCAGGCGGTTGTTCCGGTTGATCACGCGGCGGTACAGGTCGTTCAGGTCGGACGTGGCGAAACGGCCACCGTCGAGCTGCACCATCGGGCGCAGGTCGGGGGGGATCACCGGCACGACGTCGAGGATCATCGCCCCCGGGTCGTTGGTGCGCCGGCCGTTCTCGTCGCGCTGGTTGAACGCCGAGACGATCTTGAGGCGCTTGATGGCCTTCTGCTTGCGCTGGGTCGACAGGGGACGCCGACCGTCGGACGCCTCGATGGCGTCGCGCAGCTTGACCTCTTCTTCGTCGAAGTCGAGCCGACCGATCAGATCCTTGATCGCCGCGGCGCCCATGCCGCCGGTGAAGTAGTCACCGTACCGGTCCTCGAGCTCGTGCCACAGCGACTCGTCTTCGATGATCTGACGGGCGAACAGCTTCTTGAATTCGTCGAAGGCGCGCTGGACGGTGTCGATCTCCTCTTCGTAGCGCTCACGGATGCCGGCGACGTCCTTCTCGCCCTGACGCTGCGCCGCCTTGATGTCGGCGTCTTTGGCGCCGTCGGCCTCGAGCGCGGCGATCTCGTCTTCGAGTTCCTTGAAGCGACGGTCGATCGCGACGTCACGTTCGTTCTCGACGACCTCGCGCTCTTCGCGCATCTCGACCTCGAGGTTCGGCAGATCCTCGTGGCGCTTGTCCTCGTCGACCGAGGTGACCAGGTTGGCCGCGAAGTAGATGACCTTCTCGAGCTGTTTGGCCTTGAGCTCTTCCTTGGGCTCGGTGCCCATCAGCAGATACGCGAGCCAGCTCCTGGTGCCGCGCAGGTACCAGATGTGCACGGCCGGTGCGGCGAGTTCGATGTGCCCCATGCGGTCACGGCGGACCTTGGAACGGGTGACCTCCACGCCGCAGCGCTCGCAGATGATGCCCTTGAAGCGCACGCGCTTGTACTTGCCGCAGTAGCACTCCCAGTCCTTGGTGGGCCCGAATATCTTCTCGCAGAACAGGCCGTCCTTCTCGGGGCGCAGCGTGCGGTAGTTGATCGTCTCGGGCTTCTTGACCTCACCGTTCGACCACGTGCGGATCGAGTCGGCGGTGGCGAGTCCGATCTTCAGCTTGTCGAAGTTGTTGACATCGAGCATGTCGTTGGGGTTCCTTTGCTTCTTCGATCGGATTCAGACGTGGACGCCGGCACGACGACGTTCGTCGTCTTCGTCGGTGCCGCGTTCGGGGCGGGAGATGTCGATGCCGAGTTCCTCGGCGGCGCGGTAGACGTCGTCGTCGAGTTCGCGCATCTCGATCTCCTCACCGGTCTTGGCGAGCACCTCGACGTTCAGGCACAGCGCCTGCATCTCCTTGATGAGCACCTTGAAGCTCTCGGGGATGCCCGGTTCGGGGATGTTGTCGCCCTTGACGATCGCCTCGTAGACCTTGACCCGGCCCAACACGTCGTCGGACTTGATCGTGAGCAGTTCCTGCAGGCAGTAGGCGGCGCCGTACGCCTCGAGTGCCCACACCTCCATCTCCCCGAAGCGCTGACCACCGAACTGCGCCTTGCCGCCGAGGGGCTGCTGGGTGATCATCGAGTACGGGCCGGTGGAGCGGGCGTGGATCTTGTCGTCGACCAGGTGGTGGAGCTTCAGGATGTACATGTAGCCCACCACGATCGGGTTGTCGTAGGGCTCACCGGTGCGACCGTTGTACAACGTCATCTTGCCGTCGGAGCCGATCATGCGCCCGCCGTCGCCGTACTCTTCATAGGGCGATTCGGGGTGCAGGTGCTCGAAGATGTGCTGGATGGTCGGGTGCTTGCCCGCGAGGGTCTCCTCGTCCCAGTAGGCGCCGTCGAACACCGGGGTGGCGATCAGCGTCGAGGGCGGGGTGTTGGTGCGGGTCTTGGTCTCGGTGCCACGCAGCGGCGCGTCCCCGACCTCGGGGTGCGCGTCGTCGGGCGCGTTCCAACCCCAGCGGGCGGCGTAGCCCAGGTGGGATTCCATGACCTGCCCGACGTTCATCCGCGACGGCACACCGAGCGGGTTCAGGATCACGTCCACCGGCGTGCCGTCTGCCATGAAGGGCATGTCCTCGATGGGCAGGATCTTGGAGATGACGCCCTTGTTGCCGTGGCGACCGGCGAGCTTGTCGCCCACCGAGATCTTGCGCTTCTGGGCCACGTACACCCGGACGAGCTGGTTGACGCCCGGCGGGAGTTCGTGCTGGTCGTCGCGGGTGAACACCTTGACGTCGATGACCTTGCCGGATTCACCGTGAGGCACCTTCAGGGAGGTGTCACGGACCTCGCGGGCCTTCTCACCGAAGATCGCGCGCAGCAGCCGCTCCTCGGGGGTCAGCTCGGTCTCGCCCTTGGGGGTGACCTTGCCCACCAGCACGTCGCCGGTGTCGATCTCGGCGCCGATGCGGATGATGCCGCGTTCGTCGAGGTCGGCGAGGATCTCCTCGGACAGGTTCGGGATGTCGCGGGTGATCTCCTCGGGGCCCAGCTTGGTGTCGCGGGCGTCGATCTCGTGCTCGTGGATGTGGATCGACGAGAGCACGTCGTCTTTCACCAGACGCTCCGACAGGATGATCGCGTCCTCGTAGTTGTAGCCCTCCCACGGCATGAACGCCACGAGCAGGTTCTTGCCCAGGGCCAACTCGCCGTTGTCGGTGGAAGGCCCGTTGGCGAGGATGTCACCCTTGCGGATCTTGTCACCTTCGCGCACGACCGGGCGCTGGTTCACGCACGTGTCCTGGTTGGACCGCTCGAACCGGTGCAACTCGTACACGCGGCGACCGGCCTTGGCGTACTCGATCGTCATCTGGTCGCCCGACAGCTTGGTGACCACGCCGTCGTCGTCCGCGATGATCATCGCGTTGGCGTCGCGAGCGGCACGGGACTCGATGCCGGTGCCGATGTAGGGCGCCTCGGCATAGAGCAGCGGCACGGCCTGACGCTGCATGTTCGCACCCATCAGGGCCCGGTTGGCGTCGTCGTGCTCGAGGAAGGGGATGAGCGCCGTGGCGACCGAGATGATCTGCTTCGGCGACACGTCCATGAGCTGGACCTCTTCGGGTGGCACCTCGGACACGTCGGTGGTGGCACCGAAGAACGACTCACGCTCGAGCTGGAGCTTCAGGTCGCCCAGCGTGGCGGCCTGCGGAGAGCGGCGCACCAGCACGGCATCGCGGATGAAGTTGCCGTTCTCGTCGAGGGGCGCGTTCGCCTGGGCGACGACGTAGTCCTCTTCTTCGTCCGCGGCGAGGTAGTCGACCTGGTCGGTGACCCGACCGTTGGTGACCCGCCGGTAGGGGGTCTCGATGAAGCCGAACTTGTTGACCCGGGCATAGGAGGCCAACCCACCGATCAGACCGATGTTCGGACCTTCCGGCGTTTCGATGGGGCACATGCGGCCGTAGTGGCTGAAGTGCACGTCACGGACTTCGAAGCCGGCACGCTCACGAGACAGACCGCCCGGGCCGAGGGCGTTGAGGCGGCGACGGTGGGTCAGACCCGACAGCGGGTTGACCTGGTCCATGAACTGGGAGAGCTGGGAGGTGCCGAAGAATTCCTTGATCGCCGCCACGACGGGACGGATGTTGATCAGGGTCTGGGGTGTGATGGCCTCGACGTCCTGGGTGGTCATGCGCTCGCGCACGACCCGCTCCATACGGGACAGCCCGATGCGGACCTGGTTCTGGATCAACTCGCCGACCGAACGGATACGGCGGTTGGCGAAGTGGTCCTGGTCGTCCAGGCGGTAGCCCGGTTCGGCGTTGACCAGGTGCAACAGGTACGTGCAGGTGGCGAGCACCTCGGCACGGCTGAGCACCGACTGGTCGGGATCGGGCAGGTCCAGATCGAGCATCGGGAAGAGCTGCGTGAGCCGCTCGAGTTCGGTGCCGAGCTTGCGGTTCAGCTTGTAACGGCCGACGCGGGACAGGTCATAGCGCCGCGACTCGAAGAACGCGTTCTGGAAGTAGTTGCGCGACGAGTCGGGCGTGGGCGGCTCGCCGGGGCGGACCCGCTTGTAGATCTCGATGAGTGCTTCCTGCTGGGTCGTCGCGACCTCGCGGTCTTTCTCCCACTGGCCTTCGAGGAAGTCGAAGTGACGCACGAACGCGTCGAGGAAGCCGGGACAGTTCTCTTCGTCGTAGCCCAGTGCACGCAGCAGCAGGAAGATCGACAGGCGGCGCTTGCGGGCGACGCGGGCGCCGGCGGTGATGTCCTTGCCGGGCTTCTGTTCGACGTCGAATTCGATCCACTCGCCGCGGTAGGGGTGGATGGTGCCGGTCACCAGCTGGTGCTTGGCCAGGTTCCGCAGCCGGAATCGCTCACCCGGCTGGAAGATCACGCCCGGGGAACGCACGAGCTGGGAGACCACGACCCGCTCGGTGCCGTTGATGATGAACGTGCCCCGCTCGGTCATGATCGGGAAGTCGCCCATGAACACGGTCTGCGACTTGATCTCGCCGGTGCCCTTGTTCTGGAACTCGGCGCGCACGAAGATCGGCGCGGCGTAGGTCATGTCCTTCTCTTTGCACTCCGCGACCGAGAACTTGGGCGGCGGGCGCAGGTCCTCGTCGTCGGGGTCGAAGGAGAGGTGCAGCTCGAGGGTCTCGGAGTAGTCCCGGATCGGCGAGATGTCGTGGAAGGTGTTCGCCAGACCCTGGTGCAGGAACCATTCGAAGGATTCCCGCTGGATGGCGATGAGATCGGGTATCTCGAGTACCTCGTCGAGGTTACCGAACGAGTAGCGATCCCGGATGGGCAGACGAGACGTCAAGGTGAGCTCCTCAGCTGCTTCTATGCGCGCGTGGCCACGCTGATGCGCAGTGTTCTGACCGGCCAACGGGCGCGTCCGAGCTGATGGAGTGCAACAAGCGGGGAAGACGCGACCACGGCAACCGACCATCCTAGAGCGCGCGTGGGAAGAAGGACAACCTGGGTTTCCAGATGTCCGGCTACGCGGGATCAACCACTACTCCGCGACCAGTTGACGGTCACGCTACGACGTGGGCGGGCCGCCGGTCAAACCCGTCATGCCCGGCGTGCCCGCGGGCACGGGCCCGGCCTGGCCGGCGAGGCCCGCAACGACCGCGGGGTCAGCTCCGACCGAAGACGTGGGGCATCAGCGCTCCGGGGGGCACCACGCCGAGGCGACCGTGCTGATAGTCGTCGACGGCCTGCGCGAGTTCGTCGCGGGTGTTCATGACGAAGGGCCCGTAGTGCTCCATCGGCTCCCGGATCGGTTCGCCGCCCAGCACGAGCACCTCGAGGAACTCGGTGCGACTGTCCTGATGCGGCCGGGCGGTGATCGTGATGCGGTCACCGGACCCGAAGGCGACCATGTTGCCCGCCTCGACCGCCGACGCCTCGGCGCCGACGGTTCCACTTCCCGCGAAGACATAGACGAGCGCGTTGTAGTTCGGTTGCCAGGGCAGCGACAACCGCTCTCCGGGAGCGATCGACGCATGCACCAGGCTGATGGGGGTATGGGTCGACCCCGGGCCGACGTGACCGTCGACATCACCGGCGATCACCCGCAACAGCGACCCACCGTCTTGGCTGCTGAGCAACAGCAGGTCCTTGCCGGTCACCGGTTGGTAGGCGGGTGGCAGGGTCTTGTCCTTCGCGGGCAGGTTCACCCAGATCTGGAAACCGTTGAACAGCCCACCCGACTCGACGAGTGCCGCCGGCGGGGTCTCGATGTGCAGGATCCCCGACGCCGCGGTCATCCACTGGGTGTCACCGGGTTCGATGACGCCGCCACCACCGTGGGAATCCTGGTGCAGGAACTGCCCGTCGATCAGGTAGGTGACGGTCTCGAAACCGCGGTGCGGGTGCCAGTCGGTGCCCTTGGCCTCGCCGACCTCGTACTCGACCTCGCCCATGTGGTCCATCATGATGAACGGATCGGTGGCCGCATATCCCAGGGCCGCCATGGTGCGCCGGACCGGAAAGCCGAGACCTTCGTGACCGGTCGGGCCCGTGGTGATCCGGGCGACGGACCGTTCGGACTCGGTGGGAGAAGCCGGGCGAAGCCTCGGCAGGGTGAGCGTGTCGGCAGCGACGGCGGTCATGGTGCCTCCAAGGGTAGTTGATGCGTCAACAAGCTGCACAACGTCGGATCGGCCCGGACTATTCCGGACGTCCGGCAGCGAGCGCCGCGTAGGCTCAGCCTATGCACGAGACACCCGAGGAGGTCGCAGCACTGCAGCGACTGCTCGATGCCAGTGCCGCCGCAGCCGGACCGCACCTGGCGAGCATCGTCACCGACGACCATCGCCCCAGCGCCGCCGAGATCGTCACCGAGATGACCGGGATGTGCCTACTCACCGTCGCCACCGCGACGGCGGACGGACGGCCCATCGCCGGGCCACTCGACGGCTACCTGCTGCACGGTCGTTTGTGGACGAGTTCGTCACCCGATTCGGTGCGGGTACGGCACCTGCGCAACCGACCCGCGGTGAGTGCGACCTACCTTCCCGGCGAACACTTCGCGTTGACCGTGCACGGCCGCGCGGCGGTCATCGACCTGCAGAGCGACGACGCCGGTGAGCTTCGCCAGGCGATGCTCGACCATTACGTCCCGCTGCAAGGTCCCGCGTTCGCCCGGTGGCTGGCCGACCTCGACGGCGTCGCGGTGCGGATCGACGCCGACAAGGTGTTCGCCTACCGGCTGGCAGACCGCTGATGCGCGGGCGCGCCCGGGTGAGTGCGGTCGGTTCACGCCTGCCGGGAGCGTCACACACCACGGCCACGGCCCGTCGCATGGCCGGTGCGA
>JBDZUV010000112.1:0-10075 GCA_040255345.1 Actinomycetota bacterium
GCAGCAGATCGATGGCGGCCTTGCCGCTGTCGGCGACGATGATGCGGTAGTCCCGCCCGTATCGGGTGCGCAGGTCTCCACGGACCGAGTTCAGGACCGCCGGGTCGTCGTCGACGGCGACGATGACCGGACGGGCGCGTCTGGTCGGCGTGGCAGTGGCGACCGTCACTGGTTCGGCTCGGTTCCGCCGTCGGCCCGGGAAAAGGGGAGGTGCACGTGAAAGACGGTGCAACCCGGTTCGGAGTCGACGCTGATCGTTCCGCCCGAACCACGGACGATGTTGAACACGATGTTCAGGCCCAACCCGGTTCCCTTGCCGGGGCCCTTCGTGGTGAAGAACGGATCGAAGATGTTCGGAAGCTGTGCGGGGTCGATGCCGTCGCCGTCATCTTGGACGTCGACGAGTATGCCGTCGTCGTCGGTCGCGGTGCGGATCGTGAGACGACCCGACCCGTCCATCGCGTCGATCGCGTTGTCGATCAGATTCGTCCACACCTGGTTCAGTTCGCTGCCCAGTGCCTCGATACGGGGCAGGTCCACGCCGTAGTCACGGGTGACCTCCACCCCCGACTTCAGTTTCGCCTGGAGCATCACGAGCGTGTTGTCGATGCCCTCGTGGACGTCGAGGTCCTGCACCGGGGCACGGTCCATGTAGCTGTAGTCCTTCAACGCCTTGACGATCTCGGAGATCCGGCGGGACCCGTGACCGATCTGTGCCAGGAGCGTGGCCGCGGTGAACGACGCGCCGAGCAGTCCGAGCACATGGGGGAGCTGCTCGGCAGAGAACGTCTCGGTGAGTGCATCGATCCCGTCGCCGGTGAGACCGCTCCCGACGAGCGGCCCGGCGAGTTCCCACGAGCCCGCGATGTCGTGTGCGTCGAGCCAGTCTTCGATCTCGGCTTCGCGATCCGAGCGGGTGAGCGGGTCGAGCGTGTCGGGGGTCTGCGCCCGATCGGTTCCGCCGGTCAGCAGCTCCGCCAGCCGATCGGCCGCGGGCGGTTCGAGACCGGCGCAGGCGAGCTGCACGAGCAGCGTGTTGCTCCGGGCGATGGCCTCGGTGAGCTGTTCGGACCCTCGGGTCGCTGCGGATGCGGGGTTGTTGAGCTCGTGGGCAAGGCCGGCGCTGAGGCGCCCCAGCGTCGCGAGCTTTTCGCTCTGGACGAGCGCGGTGGTCCGATCTGCGACCTCGGTCTCGAGTTGGTGTTGGTAGCTCGCGGCGAGTTCCTCCGCGGCTTTCCGTTCGGAGACGTCGCGGAAGAACGTGTGGGTGGCGACGAACTCGCCGTCGCGGAACCGGCCGGTGGCGTTGCCCTCGACGGGAAATTCGTGCCCGTCCTTTCTGACGAACGTCACCTCGACATGGTCGAGCGACTCGCCGTTCATGATCCGTCCGATCGCGATCGAGCAGTGTTCGTGGTCGGCCTCGCACACGATGTCGAACAGGGTGAGGTCACCCAGTTCCTCCTCGGAGTAACCGAGATGCTCGTGCCACGCCCGGTTCACGAACTCGAAGTGTCCGTCGGGGGTGATGCTCTGGACGATGTCATGCGACGACTGGATCAGATCCGCGTAACGGCGCTCGCTCTCTCTGACCCGTGATTCGGAGGTGCGTTGCGCGGTCAGGTCCTGTGCGACGGCGTGGTACTGCTCGTCGTCGACGACGGCGATCACCGTCCAACGCAGGTGCCGCACCGAGCCGTCGGCGGCGACGAAGCGGTTCTCGAAGCGGGAGATGTGGTCGTCGCCATGGGCGGAGAGCAGGCGTTGCGAGCTCTCGGCCCGGTCGTCGGGGTGGACGAAGTCAAGGTACCCACGGCCGATCAGCTCGTCGGCGTGGTAGCCGAAAAGGTCGGTCCAACCCGGAGACACTTCGACGAAACGGCCGTCGAAGCCGGCCACACACGACACTTCCGTGGCGAGCGCGAGCAACTGCGCAGCGACCGGTGTCGAAGGAGAGGTCGCGGTCGACGTGATGTCGGGATGGGGTTCATCCATGGAAGTACCGGCTTCTGCCCACCTCGGATGTGGACGTTCGGGACACTACCGGGCCGAGGTCCCGCCGGCACTTCTCCTCGAGGCGGCCACGGCGTCGGACTGCCGCGCTGCCTCGGGTCGGCCACTCGACGGAATCGTGGAAGGATCAGCGCGACCGGAGAGGCGCCTCGGGCGTGTGAGGAGTGTGGTCGTGGAATTCGCGGAGCTGGTCGAAGCCGAGAGCAGGGGCCTGATCGCCGCGGTCACCGCGATCGTCGGTGACGTCGCCCGCGCCGAGGAGATCACCCAGGACGCCTTCGAACGCTGCTTTCTGCGCTGGCGGCGGGTGTCGCGCATGGACCGCCCCGGCGCGTGGGTCCGGCGGGTGGCGATCAACCGGGCGATCTCGGTGCGGCGACGGAGCACGACCGAACGGGGCGCGCTCGCCCGGTTGGCCGGTATCGGCTCCGTGTCGTTCGGCTCGCCGGTGCACGGCGCGCTGGTCCTGGCAGACGAGTCGGGCGTCTGGGCGGCGGTCCGGGCGCTCCCCGAGGACCAGGCCGCCGCGGTTGCGTTGCGCTACGCCGCCGATCTGGGCATCGCCGACATCGCCTCCACCCTGCACTGCACCGAGGCGGCCGTGAAGTCACTGCTGCACCGTGCCCGGACGACCCTGCGCGACAGCCCCGCGTTGCGGGACACCGCACCCGGTCCGCGCCGCGACCGGGCGAGCGTCCAGACCGAAGGAAAGGACCCCACCGATGTCTGAGCGACACGACGACACCGTCGACGGTGACGACACCATCGACCGACCCGCGGACGACGAGGCGAACGATCCGGTCCTGGATCGGGCCGGCGCCCGCCTTCGGGCCGGCTCGACCGGATTGCGCGCCGGCGACATCGAGGTCGCCGCACTCCGACGTCGCACTCGTCGGCTCGGGGTGGTGGCCGCCGCGGCGCTCGTGCTCGCCATCGTGGCCGTCGCGGGAGCGGTGGTCACCCGTGGGGGCGACAGCACCGCACGGCACGTCGCCGGCGGGGGAGGAGGACCAGAGGTCGACCGGATCGTCGCCTCCCTCGATGCGAAGCCGGTCGACCCGACCAAGGTGCACCTGGTCAGCACCGTGAAGACCTTTCCCGGGTGTGGCGCGCTCATCGACGATCTGCGCCGGGTCGGCGCCGAACACGTCGGCAGCCGGGGTTTCGGCGCCGACGGCATGGCCTTCTCCACGGTCGGCAGGCCGGTTGCCGACTCGGCAGCCGTACGTGGGTCGCCCGAGTACGGTGCCTCGCCGGCGATGGCCGACGGTACGCCGAGCGGTGAGACGCTCGGGACGAACGTCCAGGTGAGCGGGGTCGACGAACTCGACCGGGTCAAGACCGACGGCAAATGGATCTACGACCTGGACGGCCGAGGCGACGTGAGAATCACCGATGCCACGACGCTGCAGGTCACTGCGACGGTCCGGATCATCCCCGAAGCCGACGGGGGCGACGCATTCGGACCGTCCGAGAACCTGGACTCCCTGCTCGAGGCCGACGGAAGGATCGCGGTGTTCGGCTCGCGCACCGTCACGTCGAAACCGGTCCCCGGTGACCCCTCGGCCACGCGCTCGTCGACCAGCTATCTCACCGTCACCTTCGTGGACGCGACCGACCCGGTGAAGCCGCACATCACCGACCGGGTGCAGGTGGAAGGTGCCCTGGTGTCGGCCCGGCTCGTCGACGGCCAGATCCGTCTGGTGACGACGTCGAACATGGACGACCTCGGATTCGTGGTGCCGACGACACCGACGTCGGTCGCCAAGGCCCTGGACCGCAATCGCCGTTCGGTGGCGGGGTCGACCGTCGCCGATTGGATCCCCGACTGGCAACGCACCGGCGGCTCACCGCAACCTCTCGTGCCCTGTGACCGGGTGCACGTGCCGTCGACCTTCGCCGGCGTGGCGATGACCTCGCTGGTGAGTTTCCCGATCGGCACCGGAAGATTCGCACCCGAGGCCAGCTCGATCGTCGCGCCGGGCGACACCCTGTACGCCGGGCTCGACGATGTGGCGATCTCCGCGCACGTGTGGGTCGACCCGATCGACCGGCAACGGCTGACCTTCGACGATTGGCAGACGGCGATCCACGAGTTCGCGTTCGCATCCGACGGGCCACCCACCTACGAGGGCTCGGGCATCGTGGACGGCTCGACGGTGGGCCAGTTCGCGTTCGGTGAGGTCGGCGACGCCCTCGGCGTGGTCACCGCAAAGGGCACCCCGTGGGCCCAGGACAGCGACAACTCGGTCGATCTGGTGTTGTTGACCAGGGCCGGCGGTGAACGCCTCGCCACCGCGGCGAAGCTGACCGATCTCGCCGGCGGCAAGGGCGTGGTCGGCGCCGTGCGCTTCCTGCCCGATCGGGTGCTCGTGTCGACCGGCGTCGACGGTGACCTCGTCCGGGTGATCGATGTGTCGAACCCGACCGAGCCGCGGGCGGCGGGGTCGCTCACGGTGCCCGGCCCGACGGCCTACTTCCACCCGCTTCCCGAACATCGCGCGCTCCTCGTGGGGGCGCGCACCGACCACGTGCGCGTCGGCGACCACACCGTGCCCCGCTCCTGGGTCCGCGCCGCGGTCCTCGACGTGGCCGACGCGGACCATCCCACGCTGTCGTCTGCGTGGGAAGGGCCGTGGATGGCCGACGAGGTCGGCGCGGATCATCACGCCTTCACCTGGTGGCCGACCCGGAAGCTCGCATTGTGGGGCGTTCGTTGGACGGGTCTCGCGGCAGATCCACAACCGAACCATGCGGTGGTGCTGGCGATCTCCGGTGACGTCGGCGAGCAGGCGCTGCCCGAAGCGCTGCAGCCTCCCGCGGTACCGGCGCCGTGTCCGCAGATCCCGGTCGACGATCCGGAGCTGCGCCAGATGATCGGGTCGGAAACGGTCGTCCTGGGTTGCACGGATGCATCGATGCGCACACTGGAATGGCCGCGCCATTCGTGCTCGAGCGTCGAGGCCGACATGATCCGGCGGTACGCGCCCGACCAGGCCGGGCGCGGCTCGGTGTTCCTGTGCCACCCGGCGCCACTTCCGAGCGTGCAGCGGGTACTGGTCGTCGACGGACGGCCGATCCTGCTCACCGACCAGACCCTCGAGGCACTCGACCCGCAGACGTTCGCACCACAACAGGTCGTGTACCACCCGACGAGCAGGTTCCCGGAGGGACCGTAGCCCGACTGACCGCCCTCTTGACATCATTGCCAAGATGAACAATTATGTCTTCTTATGGAAACTCCAACGTTCGTTCCCGCCGTCACCTACCGTGACCCGAAGGCAGCAACGGCGTGGCTGGCCCACGCGTTCGGCTTCGAACTCACCATGGCGATCGAGGATCCCGACGGCGACCCTGCCAGGGGCCACTGGGAGATGAGCTCCGCCGGGTCGGGTCGCATCATGGTCGGTGGCGCGTGGGACGAGCGCACCGCCAGCCCTCTCGACACCGAGGGCCGGGTCACCCAGGTCGTCCACGTCGCGATCGCGGGCGACATCGACGCACACTGTGCCGCCGCACGGCAGGCCGGGGCCCGGATCATCATGGAACCCGCCGACCAGTTCTACGGCGACCGCACGTACCGGGCCCTCGACGCCGAAGGTCACATCTGGACCTTTTCCCAGGCGGTGCGCACCGTGACGCGCGCCGAGGCCGAGCAGGCGATCGGCGCGCCGATCTTCGCCACCGAATGGGCGTGAACCGACCAGCGCTCGACGTCGACACCACCTTCGCGGCGCTGGCCGACCCGGCACGGCGACGGGTCGTGGAACTGCTGAGCGCCGCGCCCCGGCGCTCGGGTGAACTCGCCACGTTGGTCGGGGTCACCCCGGCGACCATGTCCAAGCACCTGCGGGTGTTGCGAACGAGCGGTCTGGTCACCCACACCAGCGCCGATTTCGACACCCGGGTGCGGATCTATTCGCTCTCGGCTGCCCCCATGGCCGACCTGCGCCGTTGGCTCGCCGACACCGAGCAGGGCTGGGTCGACCAGCTCGGCGCATTCGCCGACCACCTCGTCGCCGTGGAAAGCACCGCAGAGCCACAGGTGGATCCGTGACGGCGATGGGCGCCCGTCAGGGTTGCGGGATGGTAACCATGCGTGATGCCCGAAGGTGACCCTGCCGGATCGCGCGTGCTCGTCGCGCTGCGGGTCGCGGCGTCCCCAGAACAGGCCTTCGCCGTGTTCACCGAACGCATCGGCGACTGGTGGCGGCCGAATCCACTGTTCAGCTTCTCCCGCGGTCGCGTCGGCCGACTCGCCTTCGAGAGTGGACCGGCCGGTCGACTCGTCGAACGGTACGACGACGGGTCGGAATTCACGATCGGTCGGGTGCGTCGCTGGAATCCACCGCACGGCCTGGTCGTCTCGTGGCGGCAGGACTCCTTCGGGCCGGACGAGCAGACCGAGTTGCACGTCACGTTCACCCCGGTCGACGATGCTCTGACCCGCGTCGTGGTCGAACACTTCGGCTGGGACACGATCCCCGCCGAGCACGCGGCCCGGCACGGCTTCCCGCTCGGTGCGTTCCAGCAGCGCTACGCCGAATGGTGGCACACGCTGCTCGAGGCCTTCTCGGCCGCCGGATCCTCTATGTGAGAGCGCCGATCGGAGGGGGGCGGTGGTCGACCGCGGCCGTCGTGATGGGTGCGGTGGCCTACCTGGCCGGGTGCTCGACCGCGAACTCGACCGAATCGGTCGCGCCGGTGCACTCCTCGTCGACCGCGTCATCGACGTCCGCCACGACGGCCTCGACGACCACCTCGACGTCGACCACGCTGCCGCCCGGTCCACCCATGGGGCGGGTCGCGGGGCCGGGCAACGTCGCCACACTCACCTCGGCCGACGGCCGGGCCTATGGCTACACCGGGGATGGCGCGCACACGACCGCCTGGGCAGGTGACGGGCCGATCGACGAGAACCTCCGTGAGGTCTTCTGGCCGGCGGACACGCCGTTCCGGCTCGACCACGAGGTGTGCATGACCTGGAACGACCCGGCGACGAACGGGGACCGGCCCTACCCGCAACCCGGTCTCGCCCTGAGGATCGCCCCCTCTGGAGCCGACGGCACCGGGGTCAAGGCGGTCACGATCACCCAGAACGTCTTCGGCAGCGCGATCTGGCTGGCGTGGGTCGGCGTCTGGGACACCGGGTCCGGAGTGATGCCGGCCGGTATCGCAAGGTTCGATCTGTTTTCGATCGTCAGCGCCGACGCACACACGATGCAGTCGCCTTGGCGGGTCTGCGGACGCGTACGCGGCGACCAGGTGACGTTCAAGGTCTGGATCGACGGTCCCGAACCGAGCTGGTCCGACCCGACCCACGTGTTCGGCACGACCATTCCGCGCGAATGGGTCCAGCCGGGCTATGCCGGTGGCTACATCGGCCACCTCCACAGCGGTGGGTCGGCGACGTTCGACGACATCGACGTGGACTGACCCTCAGCCGGTGGCGGTGTTCGATTCGGTGGTGTCGCTGAACACGAGGATGCTGCCGCCGTAGCAGGCCACCCAGACCGTCTTCGTCGTCGGCTCGTACGCGATGCCGATCGGGTGGTAGTCGGTCTGCGCGCCGTCGATCTCGGCAAGGTCCGACGTCCGCAGTTTCGAGACCGTCGACGAGTCGTAGTTCACCACGTACAGGGCCTTGCCGTCATCGGAGATGTCCATCGAACGGGGTTCGGCCCCGGTGTGATGGGTGGCCACGACCTCGCCGTCCGAGCGGCGGACCTTGGTGACCGTGCCCGAGGAGTTGTTGGTCACGTACAGGAACGCGCCGTCGGGAGACAGCACGATGTGACGTGGGCCGGCGCCGGTGTGCGCGAACGTGGTGACGTCGCTGGTCGCCAGATCGACCGCGACGATCTGATCGGAGCCCATCATCGCGACGTATGCAGTCTTCGAATCGGGAGAGGCGACCACTCCTCTGGGGTAGCGGCCTCCCAGGTCGATCCGTTTGTACTCGACCGCCTCGGCGGTGTCGATCACGCTGAGCGACCACGAGCACCAGTTCGACACCAACAGGTAGCGCTGGTCGGGGGTGAGGGCCATGAACTTGGGCACCGCGCCGACGTGGATCACCTGGTCGATCTTCTCGGTGGCGACGTCGATCCGGTACACGTAGCTGGTTTCGGTGCCGTCTCCGGCGCTGCACGAGTCCAGGCCCTCGGGACCGAACCCTTCGCCGTACATCGAGTAGTTCGACACGTACTGGTAGCGGCCGTCCGCGGTGAACGTCGACTCGACCGGTGCTCCCTTGGACGTCCCGGGGTGGCCGTCGACGCCGAAGTCGGCCAGGTCGACGCTGTCGGCGATGGTGGCGGTCACCTCGCGGGTGGCCGGGTCGTACCAGGTGACGTTGTGCGAATACATCATGGACTGCGCGCTGACCAGGCCGGCGGGTGATGCGGTCACCGACTTGGGGGTGATGTTGCCGGTCAGCCGGTCGACACGCCGCATGATCGTCTGATCCGACGGGGCGCCGGGCACCGTGGTGGGCGCGGGCACGGTCGCCGTGGCAGCACCGGTGGACGTCGTGGCCGACTCGGCCCCGGGCGCGTCCGAGCCCGATCCGCAGGCCGCGGCCGACAGGGCGGCGGCGAGCAGGAGCGTGGCCGCTCTGGTGAGGTGGCTCGTCGTCGTTCGGCGCATCGTCGTCCTCGGGAACGTCACGTCTGCCAGGGTCGTCGTCGAGGGCGGCGACTCGGCACGCGAGCCTATGGGATCATCGTCGGCCCGTTTCCTTCCGGCGGCGGTCGTCGACCGCGGACGGACCGATCGGTGTGTGGCAGAAGTCATGATGCGGCGATCCCGGTAACGGGTTACCGTCGGTAACACATCATCGTCGACACGCCGTACCGGGAGTCAACCACCATGAGCGTCGCTGAAACCGTGACCGAAGACGACACCGCGGCCGCCGGGGCCGGGATCGCAACCGAGCAGACGGCCGGCCACTCGATCAAGGCGCGGCGCCTGCAACTCGACTACGACAGCGACCCGTTGCCGAAGTACTTCATGGAGGACGAGGTGATGAGCCACATCGTCGCCGTGTTGTCCGCGCTGTTCCCCGAAGGTGAAGACTTCTTCGTCCGCTCCGTTCGCCACTACCGCGACCAGATCACGGACCCGACGTTGAAGAAGCAGGTCGCGGGGTTCATCGGTCAGGAGGCGAACCACGGGCGCGAGCACCGCAACTTCAACGCCCGCCTGCAGGCACTGGGCTACCCGACCGCGCGGGTCGACCGTCTGGTCCGCCGAGGGCTCGCCATGAACGAGAAGACCCGCTCACCCGAAGTGTGCCTCGCGGTCACCGCAGCGCTCGAGCACTACACGGCGACGCTCGCCGAGGTGTTGCTCACCGATGCCCGGGCCCGCGAGATGTTCACCAGCGACGAGGCCCGCGAACTGCTCGTCTGGCACGCCCTGGAGGAATCCGAACACAAGGCGGTCGCCTTCGACGTGTACCAGAGCGTCGTCGGAGACCAGAAGCTGCGTGCCCGGGTGATGCGGGAGACCACGTTCTGGTTCCTGTTCGACTCGATCCTCCAGTCGACGCTGTCGATCCTGGCAGACCGTCAGGCACGACGGCCCAAGGTGTTGTGGGCGAACCTGAAGAAGCTGCGCCAGTCGCCCTGGCTGACCAGAGAGGTCCGCCGGCGGATCCGTGACTACAACCGGCCCGATTTTCACCCTGACGACTACGACAACGCCGGATTGACCGCAGAATGGCGCGAGAGACTCTTCGGCGACGGCGGCGAGTTGGCCGACCGGATCCGCAAGCCCACACCGTCCGCCGGGGCCGACGCCGCCTGAGACCGCCGCCTGAGCCCCAACCTGTCGGAACTTGTCGCAGTTGGTCCCGCTTTCCGGGAGGAACTGCGACAAGTTCCGCTGGGGTGGGGTGCGGTGCGGTGCGGTTGGGTGCGGTGCGGTGCGGTGCGGTGCGGTGCGGTGCGGCAGGGGCGGAAGGCGGCGGCGCTGCGGCTGCGGCTGCGACGGCTGCTGGACCAGGCGCTGTCGCGATACGGACAGGAGTCAGTGGGTCTCGCTTCCTTCTTCTTCTTCT
>JBDZUV010000113.1:0-10046 GCA_040255345.1 Actinomycetota bacterium
GCTGCGCAGCATTGCCGTCTGGGTGACCGTGGCGACGTGCACCGGTCATCTGGGGGGTCGATCAGGATCATCGCATGTCCGTCCCGGTCGTCTTGCCTCGCAAGCTGCGCCATGGCGACATGGTGCGCCCCGGCCGGCCGACGGGCCGATGAAACACCGATCGATCGGACACGCCGATCGGCACACCCTCTAGGGTGCGCGCCCATGCGCGTGTCGATCGGTGACTGCCGGCTCTTCGTCGACGTCGACGGCCTCGGGCTCGTGCCCGACGGTCCGACGATGCGTGAACGTCCGGTGCTACTCACCCTGCACGGCGGCCCGGGATTCGACCACACCAGCTTCAAGCCCGCGTTCGGTGAGCTGGCCGACGTCTCCCAGATCGTCTACGTCGACCACCGGGGCAACGGGCGCAGCGACCGCTGCGACCCGTCCACGTGGCATTTCGACCAGTGGGCCGACGACATCGTTGCGCTGTGTGACGTGCTCGGGGTTTCGCGCCCCTTCGTCTACGGCGTGTCGTTCGGTTCGATGGTGGCGCTGCACTACGCGGCCCGTCACCCCGGCCACGCCCGTGGCATCATCGCCGACTCCACCGCGGCAGTCGCGGACGACGCCGCAGTGGTCGCCGAGTTCGCCCGCCTGGGCGGCCCCGACGCGGCCGCAGCCGCGCAGGCCTTCTGGGACGACCCGACCGCCGAGCACACCCTGGACTACTTCGCGACCTGCATGCCCCTGTACAACCAGCGTGCCCGCCCCGACGCCGAGGACGCGAGCGCCCGGATGCTCGAGCACGCCAACCTGGAACTGTTCCAGCACTGGACCACCGGTGAGCGACTCACCTACGACTTCCGACACGAACTCGCGCAGGTGCTCTCGCCCACCCTGGTACTGGCCGGCGAGGACGACCCGATCACCCCGATCGCGGGTGCCCGGGTCGCCGCCGAAGCGCTCGGCGAGGTCGCCCGATTCGTGTCGTTCGCCGACTGCGGCCACGGCGTGTGGCGCGACCAGCCGGACGCCGCGATGGATGCGATCCGCTCCTTCGTGGCCGAGCACTCCTGAGGATCCGTCGGATCCGCACGCTGACCGACAGGTCCGAGAAGCTCCTAGTACGATGCTTGAGGGCCGTTCGCCACGACATTGGAGGCCGCCATGGACCGTTCCGAAAACGACCTGACCCACCGCGGGATGTGGGACGCGCTCGCGCCCGTCTGGGACCGCTACGGCGACTGGCACGCCACGACCACCAGAGCACTGACCCGGGCCATGGTCGATGCCCTCGACCCCCACGAGGGCGACACCGTGCTCGAGTTGGCGGGAGGCCCGACCGCCGACGGTGCCGTCGAGGTCGCGATGCGGTTCCCCGGACGGTGCCGGGTGATCGCGAGCGACCTGTCTGCCGCCATGCTCGCCGCGGCGAGACGGCGCGGCAACGACGCCGGTATCGACGCCGAGTACCGCCAACTCGACGTGACCGCGTTGGATCTCGCCGATGGCACCGTCGACCGGGTGCTCGCCCGTTGGGTCTACATGCTTCTTCCCGACCCCGCCGCGGCCCTCGCCGAGGCGCGTCGGGTGATCCGGCCGGGCGGTCGGCTCGTGTTCGCGGTCTTCTCCACCGCTGAGCGCAACCCGTTCTTCACGTTGTACGCCAGGGTTCTCGCCGAACGCGGCCTCCTGGCGCTCCCCGGACCGGGCGAGCCCAGCATGTTCGCCCTCGCTGACATCGCATCCACGTCACAGATGCTCCGAGACGCGGGCTTCGGCGATGTGAGGAACCAGGAGGTCACGATGGCGTACCGCTACGCCGACGAGGACGAGCTGTGGTCGTATGCGAGTGAGTTCTCGGGCCCGGTCGCGCTGACGATCCGCACCCTCGACGAAACCACCCGCACCGCTGTGCGTGACGAGATCCTCGAACGGGCCGAGGCGTACCGCGACGACCGCGCCTATGCCCTTCCGTCGGTGGTGGAAGTGTTCGCCTGCGGGTAGCCGAACGAGAGCGCCGCAGCCACAAGCGGGACGCTCACCCGGACATCGTGGAGGCCTGCGGGGTCGACGGGTCGGCTGAGCTCCACGGATGGCTCACGCCAGGTGACGGGAGCGGCCCGTCGCAGAAGAGGACGCGATCCGTACCTTCTCACCGGGCACGTCTGATCCGACATCTCACTTCGCCGGCGGGACCGGAGGCGTCAGACACGGCGTAGTGACCCAGTACCGGTAGCAACGCTGCCCATCGGTCGTGGCGATGGTTCGTTCGATGCGACGGATCTCGCCCATCGTGAAGGACACCGGCTGACCGAAGAACGGGCCATCGTGGACGAACGTGTGGTACTCGCCGCGTTCACCGCACGGGTCACAACCGTGGGGTAGCTCCTCGACGAACCTCCGGTCGACGGCGCGACCGACCGCGTCGGTGCCGAGGACGGAGGCATCCACGACGACGGTCACCGCGCGGATGCCGGAACGCAGGAACGCCTCGATGCATGCGCCCGGGGTCAGGTCCCACAATGGCTCGATCACCGTGAAGCCGAGCGGTTCGAAGCGGACGCGGCGCGCCGCGAGGACCCCCGGGTCGGCGAGGTCACCGAACGCCACCGCGTCGACACCCTCGGAGCGCCACCGTGACGCGGCCACCGTCATCGCGTCGTCGTACCCGTCCAGTCCCGGACCGGCCAGAGGAACGAATTCGATCGGGATCCCGATCTGGTCGGCCTGGGCACGCACGAGACCGACGGGGAGATGGTGCACCGTCGACAACCCCTCTGCGTCGACCGTGGTCGTCACGAGGCGGTCGACCACGACGGCGTCGTCGGCGAGGAGACGGCTCAACGCCAACGCGGCGTCCTTGCCGCCGCTCCAATGCAGAGCAACCGTTCGCAGAACCACTGCCCTCACCCTTGCACGGGCCGCGCCGAGGCGTTCATGTCTCGGGTCACGACGGTAGGTTGCTCACCGTGGGGACCATTCCGTTCGTCGTGTTGGTGACCGGACTGCCGGCGAGTGGCAAGACGACCCTCGCACGTCGGCTCGCCGACGCGCTCGAGCTGCCCCTGATCGCCAAGGACCACTTCAAGGAGCTCCTCTTCGACGCGCTCGGCGTCGGCGACGTCGAGTGGTCCCGTCGGATCGGGCGGTCCGCCATCGCACTGCAAGACGACGCGATGCGGAGCCACCGCGCCGTGGTGGTCGACTCGGCGCTGTGGGCCGGTGTCGCCGAGCCCGAGATCGAGGCGCTGGGGCTCCCGCTCGTCCAGGTGTACTGCCGGTGTCCCTTCGAGGTGGCCCGCGCCCGATACTTCGCCCGCGTGGTCGACGGCGACCGGCACCGAGGTCATCGAGAAGACGACATGACCCTGGAGCACTACGAGCGCTATCGCCCGCTCAGCGAGCCACTCGCGTTGTCGTTCCCACTGGTGGAGGTCCAAACCGACGCGCCGGTCGACCTCGATGCCGTGATCGCGGCGATCCGGACGGCCGCGTCACGGGCGGTGTCTGCCGAACCGACCTGACCGATCCAGCCGATCACCGCAGCGGTCGACGGGTCGCGACTGTTGACGCGTACGTGTCCGAGGCAGTCTGCGGAACCGAAACGGACCGTGCCCGCGGGCACGGATTGACGTCGATGCGAGCCGGAACGGCCGTTGCTTGCTGGATGTAGCACCAAAACGTGTCACTACTACCGGAAACGTCCCGAAGTTCGGGTAGGTGGGGGTGGCGTCAGACGGGGGTGGGATCGGCCCGTTCGGCGCGGTCGTAACGGTCGTCGACGTCTTCGCGCAGGAAGGCTGCCGGGCCGGTGGCGAGCCGGGCCGGGTGGGTCGCCGGTGCGACGACCGGTTCGGGAGCTGCGGTCACCGGGACCGGCCACCGCGTCAGGATCGCCGCGTGGGTGCCCGACAAGTTTGGCCCGGACGCGACCGCACCGGGCCGACCGTCACTTCCCGTCAACGGCTCGATGAGCGCGAGACACGGGCGATTCCGAAGACGGTCCAGATGCCTGGCGAACCCGCCGTGATCGGTCCGGATCGACAATCGGAGCCCCAAGGCCGGACTGACCAACAGGTGCCGACCGTCGAGATCGTGCCAACACAGTTGTGGGTCGACGATGAACCGACCGACCCCGACGTGGGCATCCTTCGCCACCGTCGGGCAGCTCACCGTCTGGGGAAGCGGTTCGCTGCCACGGCGCACCGACCGGGACGAGACGATCGTCGCCTCCTTGCCGGTGGGTGCCACCCAACGGCTCGCCGTGACGAGTGACGGGTGCTGGAGTCGCACCATCACGACATCGATCCGTTCGATGGGCCGCCATCCGGTGACCCGATCCTGCTTCATGGCTCCACGCTACCGACCATGGTCGACGGTGGACACGGACGCCCGAGACGGGCCTCGAGGTGCAGGCGCCGGTCAGATGGGAGGTGACGCATCGAAACCGAGCAGTTCGCTGAACACCGCCATGGTCCGCAATACGACCATGTCACCGCGCTGGGGACCCACGATCTGCAAGCCGATCGGTACGCCACGTGAGTCGAGCGCGATCGGAATCGTGCCCGCAGGCGAACGGGTCAGGTTGAACGGATAGGTCATCTGGATCCAGTTGTCCTGCGCCTCGCCGTTGATCGTGCCGACCCCGCCCGGGGGCCCGGGCAGCCCGGCGACCGTCGGCGTCAGCAGCACCCGGCCGCGGCGTAGGGTGTCGATCATCCGCAGGTTGAGCAGGTGGCCCCTGTCGCAGTGTTCGAGGTAGTCGACCGCCGACAGCGATTCGGCGAAGGCCATCACGTCGCGCAGGACCGGATCGACCTGCTCCCAGTCGGGACGGTCCCGATAGGGCCGCATGGACCTCAGGTTGGCGACGCCTGAGAGCACCAGAAACGACCCGATCGGATCTTCGTCGAACAGGTCGTCGACCTGGATCACCTCGACGCCGGCAGCGGCGATGGTCTCGACCGCGGCCGCGCATGCCCCGGCGACTTCGTCGTCGACGTCGGCGTAGCCCAGCGTCGGCGACCACACGACCTGCCGCGGTAGCCGCAGGTCGTCCATCGCGTCGACCCAGGAACGTTCCGGGATCGGGAGCGATTGGCGATCGGACGGGTCCGGGCCCACGACCGTGTCGAGGACGGCGACCGTGTCGGAGACGGTGTTCGCGAGGATGCCCTTGACCGACAACTCAGGCCATCCCGGCGGCTCGGGGCCCCCGACGGGCACCCGGGCCATCGACGGCTTCAGGCCCGGCAGTCCACAGAGGGCAGCGGGGATCCTGATCGAACCGCCACCGTCGGACGCCGTCGCCAGGGGAACCAGTCCGCCTGCGACCGCGGCGGCGCTGCCTCCCGAGGAGCCACCGGCGGAGTAACCGGTGTTCCACGGGTTCGCCGTGCCGCCGAACAGCGTGTTGTGGGTGTCGCCCTTCCAGGCGTACTCCGGGGTGTTCGTCTTGCCGACGACGATGCACCCGGCGGCACGGAGCCGTTCGACGAGTAGGGAATCCCCTGTCGCCGGCGGGTCGTCTCGGTGCAGTACCGAGCCCATCGTCGTGACGAACCCCTCGGCGTCCTCCATGTCCTTCACACCGATCGGCACGCCGGCGAACGCGCCCAGGTCCTCACCGCGCGCCGCCGCGACATCGACCGCATCGGCTTCGGCCAGTGCGCGGTCACCGTCGACTGCGACGAACGCACCGAGGCCTGGCTGGGCATCGATGCGTTCGAGTGCGTGACCGACCGCCTCGCGGGCACTGATCTCACGGTTCCTGATCAACGCGGCGAGTTCGACCGGACCGAGCGTGCGAAAGTCCATGGCCAGACCGTACCTCTGATCGAGCGTCCGGTGCTCCGGTCGACCGAACCGGTGATCAACCCCCGGCCAGGGCGAGACAGGTGAGCTGGGAATCCTGTGCCGACAGGCGACGCGCCACCGCCCCGTTCGGACACTCACCGGGCACGTTCACCTGGCTCAGGATCTTGCCATCGTTGCGCTGGTCACAGGGAACCTCGATGGTCTGGGGTCCGGTCTCGACCCGGACGCAGCGACCCTGGCCGACCGCCGGAGGCAGACTGTCGCTGCTCTCGCCGGTGATCAGCACGATGAGCATGATGCCCACGAGCACGATCACCCCGAACCCGATCAACAGGCGAACCCGGAAGGGCCTCGTGGGCGCCGTCGACCTGGTGACGACCCGGGCCTCGGTGCGGCGGCGGGCCGCATCGGCATACCACTCGTCGAAACCGCCGGGTGGCTCGGGTTCGGTCCCCGGAGGAAACGGACTGAAGGGGGTCTGGGGTGGAGAGGGGGTGAGTCGGCGATCGTAATGGGCTCGGCGATCGGGGTCGCGCAACTCCTGCCAGGCCGCGTTCAACTCACGGATGTGTTGCTCGGCCTCGGCTTTCGAGAGCGGATTCTGCGCCCGGTCACCGAGGTGATCGGGGTGATACCGGCGCACGAGCGCGCGGTAGGCGCGGCGGATCTGCTCGATGGACGCATCCTCGGCGACGCCGAGTACCTGATAGTGCGTACGCGTTCGGCTCACGTCGACCTCACACCGGTTTCACCTCGACAGCGTGACGCTTTTCGACCCAGTTGGCAACCGATGAGTCATGCCGACCTCCGATCCGACCGTCATGTCGACCGTCATGTCGACCCTCAGGCCAACCGTCTGGCCACCGACTCGAGTCCGGCGACCCGAGAGCCCTTCACCAGCACCGCGTCGCCGTCACCCAGCCCGACTCCCGCGCCGCCCAACAAGATGACGACCTCCCCGGTCCCGCCGACGACGTGGGTGCCCGGCCCGTACAACGTCGTGCCGACCGCGATCACCGCGATCCCGAGCGAGCCGGCGAGCTCTGCGATCGCACGATGCTCATCGGCCGAGGTCGCCCCGAGTTCGGCCATCTCCCCGAGCACCGCGATGCGACGCTTGGCATCCACGGCGGCAAGGGCGCGCAGGGCCGCAGCCATCGACGTCGGGTTCGCGTTGTAGGTGTCGTCGATGACGACCAGGCCGTCGGCCCGTCGTCGTACATCCATGCGCATGGGCGACAGTGCGGCACGACCCAAAGCATCCACGACCGCCTCCAGTTCGACCCCGACGGCCAACCCCGCGGCGGCTGCCCCCAACGCGTTCGACGCCTGGTGCGCGCCATGAGCGGAGAGGTGGACCGGCGCGGACCCCCACGGGGACCGCAAGGTGAACCTCGGCCGGAGGTCGTCGCCGAGGGCGAGGCCTTCGGCGTGCACGTCGACGTCGGCCCGGTCGATCCCGTAACGCAGCACCGAGGCCTCGGTGCGCGTCGCCAATCCCGCGACCAGATCGAAGTCGGCGTTCAGTACTGCGGCGCCCGACGCAGGCAGCGCCTCGACCAACTCGCCCTTCGCGACGGCAACCTCGGCGACCGAACCGAACATCTCCAGGTGGGCGCCCGCGATCGCGGTGACCACGCCGACGGTCGGTCGTGCCAGTGCACACAACATCGCGATGTGGCCGATCCCCCGCGCTCCCATCTCGGTGACCACGGCTTCGGTGTCCTCCGCCGCGGACAGCAGCGTGAGGGGTACGCCCATCTCGTTGTTGAACGACGCTTCGTTCGCACACGTCCGATAGGTGGTGGTGAGCACCGCAGCGAGCAGATCCTTGGTGGAGGTCTTGCCGACCGAGCCGGTGACACCCACGACCCGGTCTGCCAGACGAGTACGAGCCAGGCGGCCCAGGTCGCCGAGTGCGCGCAGGGTGTCGTCGACCTGTACCGCCGGGCGACCGGTCGTGTCTGCCCGGGCGGTCAGATACGCGGTGGCCCCCGCGTCGAGAGCCGCGTCGATGAAGTCGTGGCCGTCGCGTTCGGCGACGATCGGTACGAACAGCCGACCGGCGACGTCGCTGCGGGAATCGATCGCTGCGCCGTCGATCCCGACGACCGCACCGAGTCGCTGCCCACCGGTCGCAGCGGCGATCTCGTCGGTGTCCAGGCGCATACTGCTGCCACGGTAGCGGTCGGGAAACGGTGCCAGCCTTGTCAGGCCGCCTCGGCGCTCAAAGTCCGGGCGAGCCCGGGGCGGTCGATCTTGGCGTTGTGGCGTTTGTCGACGGGCAGGTGATCGATGAAGAAGAACCTGGTCAGGCCGTGGGTCGCATCGTGCTGTTCGGCGAGCTCGGTGAGTTCTCGTTCGATCCGCGTCTGGTTCTCCCGGGCATCCGGGCGCAACTCGACGCAGACCGCGGCGACCTTCTCACCGGCAACCACGGGTTCGACGAGCGCGCTCTTGACCACGTCGGCGTGGGTGTTGATCACCGGTTCGACACACAGTGGGTAGTAGGTGCGCTCGTCGGTGACGACCCGATGGGAGCGTCGGCCGCACACCCAGAGTCGCCCCTGGTCGTCGAGCCACCCGGTGTCACCGAGGCGATGCCAGCGGGTCGCACCGTCCTCCATCTTGTTGTCGACCATCTCGTCGGGGGCGTCGTAGTAGTGGTCGCTGATGTGGGGGCTGCGGGCCACGACCTCGCCGATCCGGCCCGGCTCGAGCACCACGGCGTCGTCCATCGTGGCGATCGGCCCGTCGACGATGTCGACGATCCGAATCTCGACTTTTTCGAGCGGGTCACCGACACACAGGCCTTCGCCGGCCTCGGTGCGGGCCCAGGTTTCCCCCAGCACGGTCGCTCCGGAGATCTCGGCGATCGGCAACGCCTCGGTGGCGCCGTAGTTCGAGTAGATCTCGCCGTCGACGAGCATGTTCTTCACCGCGGCGTACAGCGGGCCGTACACCTCGGCACCTCCCGCGACGATGCGGTTGATGCTGGGCAACGTGATGCCGTTTGCGTCGCAGTAGCGGGCCAGGTTGGTCAGCACCGCCGGGGACCCGAAGAACGAGGCCACCTGGTGGCGTTGGATCGTCGCGACCAACTTGGCCGGGTCGGCCGAGCCCGGTCCCTTGGTCGCAAAGTTCATGGGCGGCACCACGACCGTGCCGCCGTGGAAGAGCCCGATGATCCAGAAGATCGGAAAGGTCGGCATGTCGATCACATCGCCGTGGTCGGCGAGGCGCCACTGGGCGGCGACCCCGTCGATCATCGAGGTGAGGTTGCCATGCGTCATCACCGTGGGCTTGGGATTGCCGGTGCTGCCCGTGGTGAACGCGATCACGCACGGGTCGTCGACCGACACGTCGGGGAGACCGGGTTGGCCGGTGACGGGCCGCTCCAGGGATGCCAAGGTCGTCATACCCGGGAACTTGGCCGGGCCGACGAGGATGTTCTTGGTGATCGTTCCCTTGCCCCAGGCGAACGCGAGTCGGCCGGCCTGGGCTTCGGGGGTGCCCAGAAACACTTCGGGGCCGACCCGGGCGATGGATTTGCCGACGCTGCGCAGGCCGTGGCTGTGCGGTTCGATCCCGACCATCACCGCGCCGACCCGCCACAGCGCGAGGGCGGCGACCATGGCGTCTTCACACGGCGGGATCATGAACGAACACAACGTGCCTTCTCCGACGCCGAATGCGCGTAGGCCCACGGCGACGGCCTCGGCCCTGCGACTCAACTCGGCGTAGGTGGTGGACGTCGTACGGGGACGGCCGCCCCAGCCTCGGTGTTCGTGGATGAGCGCCAGGCGGGTCGGATCGGTCTCGGCGATCTGGCGGACTCGGTCGGGCAGGTCCATGATCCGTCCGCCGTTGTCAGCCGGGTTCTCGGCCGGAACCGCGACGTCCGGTGTCGCGACGTCCGGTGTTGCGTCAGCCGATGTCGCTTCAGGCGATGCCGTTTCGGTCATGACGCCTGCTTCGCGGTCGTCGTGTCGTCCATCAACTCGTTGACCAGGCCGGTGACGAATTCGGGGTCCTCGAGCATCGCGAGGTGGCCGGCTCCGTCGATGATCTCGACCCGCTCGGCGTGGAGGCGTTCTTCGAGGCCGGAAGCCTTCTTGCGCGAGAGCACCCGGTTCTGGTCACCCCAGGCGACCCAGATGGGCACGTCACCCGTCGTCTCGGTGGTGTCGAGGTCGCCGTAGGCGGTCAGCGAGAGGGTGCGGGGGATCGGCGTCGCGGTC
>JBDZUV010000228.1:0-2079 GCA_040255345.1 Actinomycetota bacterium
CGCGATCGCCCACTTCGCGCTGGTGGGGGTCGCGCACGCCGACCTGTCGAAGCGGCCGGCCGAGCAGATCCGCGGGCCCAAGTGGATGTGGCGGTTGCTCACCCCGGCGAACACGTCGTTCACCGTCGCCTATCTGCTCTGGGGGCGGCACAAGAAGCCCGACCCACTCGCCCTGCCCTCGGGCGACTGATCGGGGGTCGGGTCGGGGGTCGCGGCACGTCCCGGGTCCCCGGTACCCGTTCTCTGGGGACTTCGCATCACCACGGCGTGTCGACCCTCCAGAGAACCAGACCCGATCGGCTCTAGCCTGCACGGTCAACGGTGAAGATCTTCGGCGTTCTCCTCAACCTGATCGCGCAACCGTTGCGCCAGCGCAACACGCGGCTGGTCGTCAAGTTGTCGGTCGGCCTGGTCGCGCTCATCGCCGTGTACTCGGTGGGATTCCACGTGCTCATGCACCACGAGGGCCGGTCGTACTCGTGGCTGACCGCCGTGTACTGGACCTTGACGGTGATGTCGACCCTCGGGTTCGGCGACATCACGTTCACGTCGGACGCGGGCCGGATGTTCTCGCTCGTCGTGCTGATCTCGGGCGCCATCTACATCCTGGTGCTGCTGCCGTTCGTGTTCATCCAGTTCGTGTTCCTTCCCTGGGTCGCCAAGCGGGACGCCGAACGGCTCCGCAGGGAACTCGACGCGGACGTCACCGACCACGTGATCATCACGCAACTCGACGAGGTGACCGAGTCGCTGATCCGCCGGCTGCGGGCCAGCGACACGCCCTATGTGCTCGTCGTGCCCGAACCGGCCGAGGCGTCGTCGCTGCACGATCGGGGCTACGAGGTGATGGTCGGCCCGCTCGACGACCCCGCCACCTACCGGTCGGCCCGGGCCGAACAGGCGGCGCTCGTGGTGACGACCCGATCGGACATGACCAACACCAACGTCGTGTTCACCGTGGGCGAGTTGAGCCCCGAGATCGACACCGTGGCGACCGCGTCGTCCGAGTCGGCGGCCGACGTGCTGGCCCATTCGGGTTGCGACACGGTGGTTCGGCTCGGGCTGATGCTGGGCCTGTCGATGTTCCGCCGGATGCTGGGCAACGACGGCCGTGCCCACGTGATCGGGATGTTCGGTGACCTCACCGTCGCCGAAGCCGCGGTCGCCGGCCCGGAGTTCGCGGACCGGACGATCGGGGAGACCCGACTGCGGTCCCGGTGCCGGGTGACGATCGCCGGCGTGTGGCGACGGGGTGCCTACGTGCTCCCCCGGCCGGACACCCGGCTCGAGGAGTCGGATGTGATGATCCTCGTCGGGTCGGCCGATCAGCTCGCTGCGTTCGACGCCCTGTTCGGTTCGGACCGTCCGGCACGGAACCGTGTGCTGGTGATCGGGGGAGGCCGGGTGGGTCGCTCGGCGGCGTATGCGCTGCGCAGCGAGGGCATCGACACCCGGATCATCGAGAAGTTGCCCGAACGCGTCCACGATCCGGACCACTACGTGCACGGGGACGCGTCCGACGCCGAGGTGTTGGACGAAGCGGGGTTCGCCGAGGCCTCGTCGGTATTGATCACGACCCACGACGACGACCTCAACATCTATCTGACCATCTACTACCGGCGTCTCGCTCCGGACCTGCAGATCATCGCCCGTTCCAACAACGAACGGAACGTCGCGACGCTGCATCGTGCGGGAGCGGATTCGGTGCTCTCGTATGCGTCGGAGGGGTCGACGGCGATCCTGAATGCGCTCGGTGACAGCGACAACCTGGTGGTAGCCGAGGGCCTCGAGATGTTCACGACGCCGGTGCCTGCCGGTATCGCCGGCCGCGACGTGATCGAGGCCGGCGTACGGCGACGTACCGGATGCAACATCGTGGGCATCACCGTGGACGGCGAGACGTCGGTGAACCCGGAGCCCACGGTGGCGATACCCGCAGATGCCACACTGATCGTCATCGGCGACAGTGCGGCCCGGGAGAAGTTCCGGGAACTGTTCCCTCTCGACGCCGACGCCCGTGCTCGGAGTCGCAGCCAGGGCCGTGCCCGCCGGGCCGCCGTCCGCCGCGTCTGACCCCCG
>JBDZUV010000229.1:0-2077 GCA_040255345.1 Actinomycetota bacterium
CACCCGCTTACAGACTTGGGCGCGCTCACCGACGCTGCCACCCCCGCCTCACCCGAACTTGTCGCAGTTGTTCCCGCTTTCCGGGACCAACTGCGACATGTTCCCGGACGGCGCCACACCCACTCGAACTTGTCGCAGTTGTGCCCGCTTTCCGGGACCAAGTGCGACAACTTCCGGGATGGGCGACGGATGCGGGTGGCGATGTGAGCGGGGGAAATCGACCCGGTGCGACTTCGATCACCGTGAGTTGACACGGCCGCGCCCGCACGGGCACACTGTCGACATATCACTTCGATACCTCGATTCGATATAACACCTTCGTCATGAGCCTTCTCGACCTCTCCCTTCTCGGCCTACTGGCCGACCAGCCGTTGCACGGCTACGAGCTGTCCAAGCGGCTGCGCGACCAGGGTCGTGGCGCCGTTTCCTACGGTGCGCTCTACCCGGCGCTGGGACGGCTCGACCGCAAAGGCCTCGTCTCGTCGGCAGCCGCGACCGCCGAGTCCGCCACGACGGCGCCGATGACCGGCTCCCTGGGTGCGGAGGTGGCCCGGCTCCGTCGGGGCGTCACCAACCCGGCGGGCCGTTCGAAGCGTAAGCGCAAGGTGTACACGATCACCGACGCCGGACGCCGCCGCCTGCACGAGTTGCTCACCACCTCCGCCGAGGACGACCGCACCTTCGCGGCGCAACTCGCCGCGGCGAGCCACCTCGACCACGACGAACGTCTCGAGTTGTTCGCCCACCGCCGCCGCATGCTGCGCGAGCGCCTCGGCGAGACCGCTCCCCGCTTGGGCGACCGCTACCGCACCGCTCTGCGGGAACGGGACCGCCTCGCCGACGAAGGCGAACTCGACTGGCTCGACCATCTGATCGCCGCGGAGCGAGCCGATGCGTCGTCGCCAGCGACCACTTCTTCCACGTCCACCGTCGACTCTCCTGTCGACCCCATCCACACCGTCGACTCCCCTGTCGACGCCACTCCCAGAACCGTTGGAGGTTCCATCCGATGAGCAAGATCCGTCTCGCGATTGCCGGTGTCGGCAACTGTGCGAACTCCCTGATCCAGGGCCTCACCTACTACGCCGACGCCAAGGACGGCGACGAGGTGCCGGGCCTGATGCACGTGAACCTCGGCGGCTACCACATCAACGACATCGAGTTGGTCGCGGCGTTCGACGTGGACGCCACCAAGGTCGGCCAGGATGTGTCGAAGGCCATGTGGGGCGGGCTGAACAACACGATCCGCTTCGCGGACGTGCCCGAGACCGGCGTGAAGGTCCAGCGTGGGCCGACCCTGGACGGGTTCGGCAAGTACTACGCGCTGAGCGCCGAAGAGTCCCCCTCCGAGCCGGTCGACGTGACCCAGGCACTGCGTGACGCCGAGGTCGACGTGCTCGTGTCGTACCTGCCGGTCGGCTCCGAGCAGGCACAGAAGTACTACGCCCAGTGCTGCCTGGACGCGAAGGTCGCCTTCGTCAACGCCATCCCGGTGTTCATCGCCTCGAATCCCGAATGGGCACAGAAGTTCGTCGACGCCGGCGTGCCGATCATCGGCGACGACATCAAGTCGCAGGTCGGGGCCACGATCGTGCACCGCATCCTGTCCCGCCTGTTCGAAGACCGTGGCATGGTGCTGGACCGCACCTACCAGCTCAACGTCGGCGGCAACATGGACTTCAAGAACATGCTCGAGCGCGAGCGCCTGGAGTCGAAGAAGATCTCCAAGACCCAGTCGGTGACCTCACAGATCGATCACGGCATCGCGGATGACGACGTGCACATCGGCCCGTCGGATCACGTGCCGTGGCTGCAGGACCGCAAGTGGGCCTACATCCGTCTGGAGGGTCGCAACTTCGGCGACGTGCCGCTGAACCTCGAGCTGAAGCTCGAGGTGTGGGACTCGCCGAACTCGGCAGGCGTGATCATCGACGCGCTGCGCTGCGCCAAGCTCGGCCTGGACCGAGGCCTGGCCGGCCCGCTGGAGGGCCCCGCGGCCTACTTCATGAAGTCGCCGCCGGTGCAGTACCACGACGCCGACGCCCAAAGGATGGTCGAGCAGTTCGCCGCAGGCGAA
>JBDZUV010000114.1:0-3975 GCA_040255345.1 Actinomycetota bacterium
GCGCGCCCGGAGGGATTCGAACCCCCAACCTTCTGATCCGTAGTCAGATGCTCTCTCCAGTTGAGCTACGGGCGCTCGGGAAGGATCGACTCTACCGCACGCAGCGACGCCGACACGAGGTCGGATCCGGCAGCCGGTGGCCTCAGACGTCGACCAGCCCGTTGATCGCGGCGAACGGATCCCAGTCGGGGTCACGGTGCCAGTCGTACTCGATCCTCGTCGCGAGACCCGTCGCGAGCGGCTCACCGTGCAGGTCGGCGATGAGCGCGAGCGACATGTCGATCCCGGCGGCGACGCCGGCCGAGGTCCACCGGTCGCGGTCGTGGACCCAACGCGCCCGGGGTACCCAGTCCACGTCGCGAGCGCGCCCGGCGACCCAGTCGAATGCCCGCTTGTTCGACGTCGCCCGGTAGCCGTCGAGCAGTCCGGCCGATGCCAGCAGTCCCGCGCCGGTGCACACCGAGGTGACCGACGACGCCGCAACCGACCAGTCTGCCAACCACCGACAGAACGCGGCGTCGTCTGCAAGCGTGCGCGTGCCCTGCCCGCCCGGCACCAGCACGATGTCGACCGGTCCGACCTCGTCCCAGGCGACCTCGGCGAGCAGCGCGGGCCCCTGCGCGCTCGCCACGGGGCCGGCCTCGGGCCCCACCATCACGAGTTCGAAGTGATCGGGCAGACCACCGAAACACTCCAACGGTCCGGTGACATCGAGCACTTCGAAGCCGTCGAAGAGCACCACGCCGATGCGTCGCCTGTGTCGTGACATCTCCGGAAGTCTGCCAGAGCCCTGCCGCGCTCGACAGCTCGGAACTCGTCGCACGCGCACGGCGGGCACGCCGCAGCACGGCGGCCGGTCGACACCGGCAGCTCGCGCGACCCACACGTCGACAGCAGAGTCGCCCGGAAACGGCGCTCAGGGCTCACCGGGACGATGCCGAGGGCGAGGCACCACATCGACCACCGGTCACCGCGCTCGGATGCCGACCACCCGAACCCGGCCGCGTCAGATCGATCGCCACCGGCCCGTGTCCGATGTCGAGGGCCGACTCAGGCCAACGGCTCCACGAAGAGGAACACCGTTCCGAATGCCGCACGACGCCCGGCCTCCTGGGCCCACCGTTGCAGGTCGTCACCGTGCAGCCCGGGCACGACGAACAGTGGCCCCGACCCGGTGTCGCCCCACGCGGAGAACGTCTTGAGGAGCGTCGGGTCGTCGAGCGGATCGGTGCCCCGCTCGTCGGAGCGTCGCCGCAGATCGGCGAGACCGGTTTCGAGTCTCTTCACCAGGGTCGCATCCACCTGCACGGCAGGATTCACGCGGAGGGGGCGGGGTGTGGCGATCCATCGGTGCATCGCCGCATCGATCTCGGCGAACCGTGCGCGGCCCAGCACCGGCGGGGGCATCACCCGTGCGATGAGTCGCTCGTGGGCATTCGGATCGTCTGCCTTCGACAGACGGAGCCGGGTCACCGCGTCGGGGTGCCGCTGCTGACTCCGCCAGTCTCCGAACTGTTCGGCGTCGAAGGGACCGGCCACTCGAAATTCGATCCCGGCGTCCTGCAGACCGAGCAGCGCACTCGGAAAGTACGACCTCGTGTACGAGTCGGCGACGACGAGCACCGGACCCGACCCGATCGCCTCGGTGGTCATCGCGGCGCGCACCGCGGTCGCCATGGGAGAGGTCCTGGATGGGCCCAGCGCGTGAGCTTCGGTGGGACGAAACCCGGCCAGCGACACCACGATCACCAAGCCGACGGTGAGCACGGACAGGATCGGCACCGAGCGCCGGCGCAAGCACGCGACGAGGCGGGGGCGCGCGGTCACGACCCCGACGAGAGCGACGAACCACATGAACGCTCCGAGCGGCCACAGCCCCAGGAAGTACCGCTGGAGGTACCCGAGAGAATCCGGATTGTTCAGGGCGGTGAGCACATAGGCGACCCAACCCGCGACCGCGATGGCGACCGCCGTGGTCACCCGGGAGTCACCCCGGCGATGAGCCCGCCACGCAACCCAACCCAGCAGCCCGAGCAGTACCAACGTCCACCCCGTCCCGGCGAGGAACGACACGCCACCACCTTCGACGTCGAAGGGAACGGACCTGAACGACGGGAACAACCATGCCCGCGGCACCGCGGTCACCGACGCAACGACGCCAAGTGCCCCGGCCAGACTCGGTGCATGCTGGACCTGTTGCCGTTCAGCGACCTGCCCGGTGGTGATCGCGTGCACCAATTTGCCCAGGTTGCCGCCTGGCAAGAAGAACTGATCGACCAACGGAGGGATCCACACCACCACGGTCAGCGCGACGCCCGCCGCGAGCCACCGGAGGTGCCGGCGCCGTAGCACCGTCCACCGGTGGCGGCCGTCGCGCCGAGTGCGCCACAACCGGGCGACGTACAGGCCCAGCGCGACCAGGCCGACCACGGGCACCACGACGGCGAACACCAACTGGTTCACGAACAGGTAGTTCCCGACGAACGCGAGCGCCAAGAGAGCAGGCGCGTCGCCGTCCGCGACCGACCACGCGGCCACGAGGAACGCGAACATCGGCACCACCCCGATCGCCAGCGGTGTCGGATAGATCAACATCCCACTTCCCACCGTCCACGCCAACACCCCCAGAAACAACGCACCCACCATCGCCCAGCGTTCACCCAGGCGGCGCCGCAGCAGCCAGATGCCCACGACGCTCAGTGCGGAGTTGATGACCGCCATGCCCAAGAGCAGCCCCCACGTCGTTCCCAGCAGTCTCACGGGAAGCGCCAACAGATACAGATGAAAGGCCCCCGGGAACGAATACGCCACCTCTGCACCACTCGACGGCAACGCGGCCATACCGGTCAACGGCGGATGCGCCGAGAACACGTCGCGGATCCGCACGGTCGTCGTCGCGACGTCCCAGGTCGGTTCCCAACCCGACAGCCCACGCCGTAGCGCCGACACCGTGATCGGCGACACCGCCACCACCAGCACCACCCGATACCACCACCGCAACCGCGACCCGGTGAGTCTCCCGGCACGCCGGGAAGGCCCGGGTTCGGAGTCGTCGTGAACATCCGAGGAGCGATCGGCACCGCCGGACGTCGCGTCGTCGGAACGCTCGTCGAGCTCGCTCACCGACATGCGGCGCCACTTCCCGGTGCGTGCGCGGACCGACTCGGACCCGCCGTCTCTCTCCCCGTGCCCACGTCACGACCGTAGCCGGTCCCGCCCCGACGTGTTCACCGCCCGCCTCGTCGCCGCGATCCGCCGAACCCGATCGACTCGGGGCCCTGCTCGTGTCGGATCGACCGGCGTGGCGCTGCCCGAGCATCCGACCTCGCCCGGTCGGCCTCAGCGTCTCGAGTCGGCCCCGACACCCGGGGCCGGAGCGAGGGGGCGCGGGCGCCGGGGCTTGGTCGGTGTCGTGCGCATGCAGATCGTGCTCGACGCCGCAGCGCAGGCGACGACGGCACACGGCCACACGGCGGCTGCCACGTGCTCCACGCGTGGAACGAGAAAGGTAGTGACAGGGTGACTCTCAATACCTACACTCGTCGGCATGGACATCGTGCGCACGCCAGACGACCGCTTCACCGACCTGCCCGGATACGACTTCACGCCCCACTACGTCGAGGTTCCCGTCGACGCGCACGGCGAAGGGATCGATCCCGGCGCGACCCTGCGCGTCCACTACCTCGACGAGGGCCCCGCGGACGGGCCCGTCGTGTTGTTGCTCCACGGAGAACCGACCTGGTCGTACCTGTACCGGCACATGATCCCGGTGCTCACCGGCGCCGGACTGCGCTGTGTGGTTCCCGACCTGGTCGGCTTCGGACGGTCCGACAAGCCCGCAGCGCAGACCGACCACACCTACGCCCGCCAGGTCGCCTGGATGCGGGCAGCGCTGTTCGACGAACTCGATCTGGGCGACATCACGTTCTTCGGCCAGGACTGGGGCAGCCTCGTCGGGCTCCGCCTCGTCGCCGA
>JBDZUV010000114.1:3985-9990 GCA_040255345.1 Actinomycetota bacterium
CGCCCGCGTCGTGATCGGCAACGGCGGACTGCCCACCGGCGACGGCAAGTTGAGCGAGGCGTTCATGAACTGGCAGACCTTCGCATCGACCACCGACCACTTTCCGGTCGGGGCGATCATAAACGGTGGCTGCACCACCGATCTCGACGCGTCCATCGTCGCCGCGTACGACGCGCCGTTCCCCGACGACTCCTACAAGGCGGGGCCGCGGGTGTACCCGAGCCTCGTCCCCGTCGCCGAAGACGATCCGGCCGTGCCCGCCAACCGCGCCGCATGGGCGGCCCTCGGTGCATTCACCAAACCGTTCCTCACGGCGTTCAGTGACGGCGACCCCATCACCAAGGGTGGCTACCGCATTCTGCAGTCCCACATTCCCGGCGCCCAGGGTCAGCCACACGTCACGATCTCCGGCGGCGGCCATTTCCTCCAAGAAGACCGGGGCCCACAGGTGGCGAAGGTCATCATCGACTTCATCGCCGCCGGTTCCTGAGATCCAGGGCCGGCATCCTCGGGCCGGTCGTGTCCGTGACCGGTAGGGTACGCCCATGTGCGACACCTTCGTCGTCCGTACCGACGGCGGCATCCTGTTCGCCAAGAACAGCGACCGTGACCCGAACGAGGCCCAGATCATCCGGTGGCACGCAGCGGCCGACCATCCCGACGGGTCCGAGGTCGACTGCACGCACGTGAGCATCCCCCAGGTCCGCCACACCCATGCGATCATGGTGGCCCAACCGTGGTGGATGTGGGGAGCGGAAATGGGCGCGAATTCCCACGGGGTCGTCATCGGCAACCAGGCCGTGTTCAACCGCGCCGGCCATGCGAAGCGTGGCCTGCTGGGCATGGACCTGCTGCGACTCGCGCTCGAGCGGGCCGACTCCGCCCACGCCGCCGTCGCGGTCATCGTGGAACTGCTCGAAGCCCACGGTCAGGGCGGTTCCCACAGCCACGACCATCCGGGGTTCCGTTACGACAACAGCTACCTGGTCGTCGATCGTGACGAGGCGATCGTGCTGGAGACCGCGCGACGTTCCTGGGCGACCGAGACCGTGACCGGCCGGGCACGGTCGATCTCGAACGGGTACACGATCGCCGCCTTCGCCCGCGCCCACGCAGACCCGGTGCGGGCACGTGTCGCCGAGAGCGCACGTCGCCGGTGCCGCACCGAGCAGGCGGCGACGACCGCCAAGACCCCGGCGGACCTGTTCGCGGCGCTGCGCGACCACGGCGACCGGGGCGTCCCGACGTTCCGACGGCTCAACGGCGCGCTCGGGGCACCGTGCGCCCACGCCGGTGGACTGGCCACCACGACCCAGACCGTGGGATCCTGGGTCGCCGACCTCCGCAACGCGCCGCTGCACTGGGTCACGGCCACGGCAGCACCCTGCACGTCGATCTTCAAACCCGCCCGGGTGGAGGAACCCAGCCCGCTCGACGGCGACGACGGGGCGACCAACCGGTTCGACCCGGGTGTGGCCTGGTGGCGGCACGAACTTCTCCACCGCAGGGTGATGCGCGACCACGCCGCGTCGATCGCCCGGTTCGGATCCGCACGTGACCGGCTCGAGACCGCCTGGCTGTCGGACCCACCGTCGACCGCCGACGCCTGGAAGCTCGCCGGGGCCGGTGAAGCTGCCTGGACCCGAGACCTGCTCGCCGCCGCTCTCGCCGACACCAGAAGCCGGTGGCTGCGCACGATCACCGGGAAGATCGACCGGGCCGCTCGAATGCCGCGCGAGGGCACCGCCCACGATCCGACGCTCGACCCTGCAACCACCGGGGAAGTGGCCGCATGAACAGCGACGTTTCGGTGATCGTCGTCGGCGCCGGGCTCGCCGGGCTCGCCGCGGCCCGTCAGCTCGTCGCGGCCGGCGTCGAGACCACCGTGCTCGAAGCCCGCGACCGGGTCGGCGGCCGTACCGAGGTGACCACCATCGCCGACGGGTTCTCCGTGGACCTGGGCGGGCAGTGGATCGGCCCGGGCCAGACCCGAATCGCGGCGTTGGTCGCCGAGTTGGGCCTGGACACGTTCGACACCTTCAACGAGGGGTCGCTGCTCGTTCAGCTGGGGGGACGCCGCACCCGCATGGGATCCACGCGCGGCGCGACGCCCAAGCTCAGCGCGTTCACCCTCGCCGACCTCGCCCAGGGCCTCAAACGCTTCACCCGGCTGGCGAACCGCACACCGCTCGACGCGCCGTGGCGAGCCGACCATGCGGCCCGTCTCGACGGCCAGACCTTCGAGACGTGGATCCGGCGCAACCTGCGTACCAGTGGGGGCCGCAGCTACTTCCGTATCGCGTGTGAAGCGGTCTTCGCCGCGGACGCGACCGATCTGTCGACGTTGCACGCGCTGTTCTACGCGCACTCCGGCGCCGACCTGGAGACACTCCTCTCGGTGGACCGTGGCGCGCAACAGACTCGCATCGTCACCGGGGCCGGCAGTATCGCCGCGGCCATGGCCGACCAGCTCCCCGGGCGGGTCCTTCTCGGCGAGCCGGTGCGACGGATCGAACACGACGACGACGGTGTGACCGTCCGAACCCGTTCGGGAGCGTCGCACCGCGCGTCGGCGGTGATCGTCACCCTTCCGCCGACGCTCGCCGGGCGCCTCGAGTACGAGCCTGCGTTGCCGGGTTGGCGGGACCAGCTCACCCAGAAGCTCCCGGCCGGCTCGGTCATCAAGATCCACGCGGTGTACGACCGTCCGTTCTGGCGCGATGTGGGTCTGAACGGGCAGGCGGCGTCCGACGAAGGCCCGATCAAGGTGACCTTCGACAACTCACCCCCCGATGCGCACGTCGGGATCCTCATGGGCTTCATGGAAGGCGGCGACGGTCGTCGGATGTCGCGCCAGACCACCGAACAGCGGCGGGCGGCAGCGCTGGCGTGTTTCGCCCGTTACTTCGGACCGGAGGCCACCAAGCCGATCGAAGTGCTCGAACGCGACTGGACGGCCGAGGAGTTCTCGCGCGGCTGCTACGGCGCCCATTTCGCTCCGGGGGTGTGGACCGCGTTCGGCGATCGGTTGCGCACACCCGTGGGGCGCATCCACTGGGCCGGCACCGAGTACGCCACCGTGTGGAACGGGTACATGGAAGGCGCGTTGCGCTCGGGCGAGGACGGCGCCGGCGACGTGCTGGCCGGCCTCGACACGTGACCCGGTCGCGACCCGCTCCGGGCGGCCTCGACCGCGTGACGGGCACGCCCCGCCGGAATTGGGCGATCATGGTGTCATGAAGACCCCAGATGCCTTCGCACCCGTCGAACTCGGCCCCGTCACGCTGCGCAATCGCATCATCAAGGCCGCGACGTTCGAGGGCCGGACCCCGGATCACGTCGTCACCGATTCGCTGATCGACTTCCACACCGAGGTCGCCGCCGGTGGTGTGGGGATGACCACGGTCGCCTACCTCGCGGTGTCGCGCGAAGGTTGCGGCACGCCGAACGAGATCGCGTTGAGCGCCAAGGCGGTCCCGGGTCTGACGAGACTCACCGAAGCGATCCACGCCGAAGGCGCCAAGGCCTCCGCCCAGCTCGGCCACGCCGGCGCCGTCGCCGCGGCGACCGGGTTGCGGGGACGATCCCCCTCGCGGTCGTTCTCGCCCTTGGCGATGCGCTTCACCAAACCTCTCGAAGAACACGAGATCGCCGGGGTGATCGACGATTTCGCCGAAGCTGCGCGCCTGGTCGCCGACGCCGGGTTCGATGCGATCGAGTTGCACTTCGGTCACGGCTATCTGCCCAGCGAATTCCTGTCGCCCAGGCTCAATCATCGACGCGACCGGTGGGGCGGCTCGTTGCAGAACCGGGCTCGGCTGGCGCGCGGCATCGCCGAAGCGGTGCGCAGCCGGGTCGACGGCGAACTCGCGGTCCTCGCCAAGCTCAACATGGACGACGGGGTGCCCGGAGGATTCTGGGTCGACGAGTCGATCCGGGTCGCGCAGCTCCTGGACGCCGACGGCACCCTCGACGCGCTCGAGCTGACCGGTGGATCGTCGCTGCAGAATCCGATGTACCTGTTCCACGGCGACGCCCCGATCCGCGAGCTCGGCGCGACCTTCCCCAAGGCGCTGCGGCCCGGGTTCCGCCTCGCCGCGGGCCGGTTCATGAAGACCTACCCCTACCACGAGGCCTACTTCCTGCCGCTGGCCCGCCAGTTCGTCGATGCGGTGGACCTGCCCATCGTGCTGCTCGGCGGGATCAACAACCGCTCGACCATCGAACAGGCGATGCGCGGGGGGTTCGGCTTCGTCGCGATGGCGAGGGCGCTGCTGCGCGAACCCGACCTGGTCAACCGCATGATCGCCGAAGAGGCAACCGAGGGTCTGTGCATCCACTGCAACAAGTGCATGGCGACGATCTACGACGGCACCCGTTGCGTGCTCGTCGACGACACACCCCCGATGATCCAGCGGATCACGACTTCGAGCGAGATCGATTCGCCTCCGTCGCTCTGAAACGAGCGATAAAGTTCGAGGGCGATCGGGTCGACAACTCGAGTGAGTGCCGACAGATCCGGCACGCGGAGGAGGGAGTGGACGGTGAGCGGCGACGACGACACGGTTGCGTCTTCGGTCGGTTCGCCCGACTTCTACAAGGCGATCGTGGAGTCTGCCGCCAATCCGTACGTCGTGATCGACGCCGATCTCGTACTGCGCTACGCGAGTCCGTCGATCGAGTTGCTCCTGGGCTGGACCCCCGACGACTGGATCGGCCAGAACGTCGCCGCGCTCCTCAGCCCTGACAGTCTGCAGCTCGTCATCGCCGGCCTCGAAGAGATCGGCTTCGCGTCGCGGGATCCCCAATGGGTCGGCGCGCCACTCAGATTGTTCCTCACCACGTCGGACGGTGATTCGATTCCGGTCGACGTGTACTCCCGTGAAACCGAGCGGACGGGCGTGCAGGGAACGGTCGTGCAGCTCGTCCGGGCGGGCGCCTCCCAGACCATGGCCGATGCGGTCGACTCGATTCTGGAGGGCCGCGACCTGGACCACGCGCTGTCGCTGCTCACCTCGCTGGTCGAGCACGACATCAGCGGCACTGCGGCGATCCTCGCGAGCGGCTGGGACGGAACCCGTTTCGCCCAGGTCGCGGGCCGCGACCGGCTGCTGTTTCTCAGGGTGCTCGATCCGGTCGACCGCGACGCCGTCGCGACGATGCTCGCGAGCGGGCTTCGCGTGGCCGACCTGTTCGAAGATCTCGGCGCCGACACGCGCGCGGGTGCGGTGCGCCGGGGCTTCCAGGCCTGCTGGTGCGCACCGGTTCCCGGCGAACCAGGTCACGATCCCACCGCGGCGCTGTTCATCTGGCGCGAGGGGCCGGGGCCGCCGGGAGTGATCTTCCGCGATGCCATCCTGCGGGCGGTGAGCCTGGCGCGGTTGGCGCTGCGATGGATGGGACAACAGCAGGTTCTCACCTGGAGTGCGTCACATGACCAGCTCACCGGTCTGACGAACCGCGCGGAGTTCCAGAATCGCCTCGACGCGAGCGCCGGCGGGTCGCGGGCGGTGTTGTTCTGTGACCTCGACGATTTCAAACCCGTGAACGAGAACCTCGGCCATCGGGCCGGCGACCGGCTCCTCGCTGCGGTGGCCGCACGAATGCGTCGGGTGTGCACCGAGTGTGTCATCGCCCGCGTCGGCGGCGACGAGTTCGCGATCCTGCTGCACCCGTCGCCGTCACTCGAAGCGGCACTCGAAGTCGCCGCGAACGTCCAGCAGATGCTGTCCGATCCGATCTCGATCGACGACGCCCAGGCGCAGGTCGGGGTGACCATCGGGGTCGCCTTCGACCCGACCGGACGAACCGGCTCGGACCGTCTCATGGACCACGCGGACCGGCTGCTCCGACAGGGCAAGGCACAGGGGAAGAACCTGGTGCGGTCGACCACGCTGCCCGGTGGGTGACCCGCAGGCCACCGACCGGACGCCCTCGGGTCGGGTTCACTGGTACACGACTTCGGCTTCGATGGCGCCGGTGCCGGTCTCGACCAGCACCATGCG
>JBDZUV010000230.1:0-2062 GCA_040255345.1 Actinomycetota bacterium
GACGCGCCGACTGGCGCCTTGTGGTCGTGGGACGGCACCCGCGTGCCCTGGTGATGCCCGGCGGTCCGCCCGCTTCGATCGACGACCTCGGCAACGCTTGCCGTAGGCGCCGGGCCAGTGATTCGATCGCCGGTCGTCCACGACCGGCTCGACAGTCGACGTCGGGCGAAGAGCACCACGCGTATCGGCGTCGACCATCGGAAGGTGCGTTGCCTCGATTGACGAACGAGATGCCCGGACTCGCGTAGCTGTCGTTGCGGCACAGCGCCGACCAGGAGGCTTCGCTGGCGAGTGGCACCTGTCTCGGCACCGAAAAAAGAGGACACGTCGCTCGCCGCAAGCCCAGTGAGCCGACGCCGGCCTTCTGCAGTAGAACCGTGCACTGACCATTGGAAGCCACCGACCCTAGGGTTTTCACGATGCCAACTCTTATTCGCATACATTGTTGATGGTCACCTCGTCCGGAGTCGTCGGGCAGGCTCAGCGGGCTAGCTCGGATCTCGCTCGGCGACACGTGGAGTCTCAGCGGTCTTCAGATCAAGCTCAATTAGAAATGTCGCCCCGACCCTGGATCGTCAGAAAATCAACCCGGCGATGATGAATCCGATGGACAGCAGGCCGGTGAGCCAGCCAACAGTCACCGACCAGTTCGGCGCGTTCATCGGATCTCGGACGAAGTTCGCGTTGACGCCATTCGACCAGCCGCACAGGACTGCATTTATCACTGCCGGGATGAACAGGCCCGAGCCGGAACATAGGAATGCTCCAAGTATCGACAGCCCGATGATTAGAATCAACACGGGGTGTGCGTCCCCGTGGGAGTGACGATGGTCTGCGTGGCGGCGAGCGTACGAACATCGTGATATAGGCGTGCATTTCCGCTCTTATCAACGCTCCGTCCATTTCGGGAAACCGACAAACTAGGCCAGTCCATAACGAATTTCGTGGGCTGACAAGTCTTCGACCGAATTCGCATATTTCGCATGCTGCAACACTTCCCCCTCTTCATTGCTGCACTCTGTTCCCGCGCAGGCGCCAATATTGCACTACCAGCCCCTTTTATCCGCGATGCGACAGCCTAACAGGCTCTTCGGAGTACGCGGCGCGTGAACGAGCGCCCGGCGGCGTGGCCGTCCACGGCACCTTTGTCGTCATCGACAGTGCCGTGCAGCAACGAACTCCGCGATCGATTCGGCCAGCGTCAGCTTTCTGCGCTGGGTGTTCGAGACCGATGCCGCACCCGACGCCCTCACGACCGAGGCATTGGCGCCTCTGGGCACACCGGTCACCGTCGAACACGACTGAGGCGGCGCCCCGGGGCCGGAACATGCGGACCACCGGCATCGACCACATCGTGTCGCGTTCTCCAGATGTTGAACGAAGCGTTGCCCGGTATCAGGGAAGCGTTGCCCGGTATCAGGAGCATCTCGGGATCGAGGCCGAGCGGCTGGTCGAGCGGGGTGTCGGTGAGGTGCTGTGTCCGGCGCGTTCGACGTGGTCGCGGGGCCGTCGGACCTGTGGGGTGCCCGCGGGCAGGGCCGCGGGCTGTACGTCCGCGATCCCGATGGCAACGTGGTGGAGCTGGGCGCGTGCGGGTGAGCCGGCGTGTCCAGAGTGACGGTGGCCCTGGCAGAACCCGACCTGGCTCATCGACGCATCACCTTCGTGCTTCGGGTCGTTTCACGGTGGTTCGCCGTCCCTTTCACGGGTAACTTGGACGGGTCGGAGGGCTGAACGATGCAGAGAGAGATGCGCAGGCTCGATCACGAACTGCAGAGTCGTCAGGTGATCGATGCCATCGCACAGGCGGTGATCGTCACCGATCCGGCCGGCCGCATCCTCCTCTGGAGCGATGGCGCTCAGGAGCTGTTCGGATGGGAGGAGGATCAGGTGCTGGGCCGCCCCATCGTCGAGCTCGTCGCCGTAGCCGGCGAGGACGAAGCGGCCGATGACCAGCTGCGTCGGTTGGCCTGGGGTGAAGGACTCTTCGAGGACTGCCGCGTGGTGCACCGCGACGGGACTCCAATGAACGTGGCCGTGGCGAACCGGCCGATCGTCGACG
>JBDZUV010000115.1:0-9931 GCA_040255345.1 Actinomycetota bacterium
GTGAACGCCGAACTCGAAGACCTGCCCGGGTTGGACGTCGACCCGTCCGCCGCCGCGAAGCTCGCCGGCGTGCAACTGCGTCGCGGCGAGCGCCGGGCGCTGGCCGACGCGGCGCAGTTCCGGATGATGCGCCGCGACCTGCAACGGGCCCAGACCGAGCGACTCGCACAGGTCCTTCCGCTGCCTCAGATCCATCTGCCCTTCTGCTTCGACGACGAGATCGGTCCTGACCAGCTCGCCCGACTCGCCGACGCGCTGCTCGACGATCTGGCGACGATCGATCCCGAAGCGGTCGGTCTGGTGGCCGCAGCCGCGTCACCGACGACCCACGGAACGTCGTGACGCTCGACTCGCTGATCACCGAACGTCGGATCGTCATCTGCGCAGGTTCAGGTGGGGTCGGCAAGACCACCACCGCGGCCGTCCTCGCCATGGAGGCCGCACGCCGCGGTCGCCGGTCGGTGGTCGTGACGATCGACCCGGCGAAACGTCTCGCCGACGCGCTGGGGCTGAGCGGCATCGGCAACGAACCCCGCCGGATCGACGGCGACTGGCCCGGCGAGATGTCCGCGGTGATGCTCGACACCAAGGGCACGTTCGACGCACTCGTCGAGACCTATTCGGAGAGTCCGGAGCAGGCCACGCGGATCCTCGACAACCGGTTCTACCGGAACATCTCCGGGGCGCTGTCGGGCACCCAGGAGTACATGGCGATGGAGAAGCTCTACGCGCTGCACCACGACGAATCGTTCGACGTGGTCGTCGTCGACACCCCGCCGACCCGCCACGCGCTCGACTTCCTGGACGCTCCCAGGCGTCTCACCCACTTTCTGGACCACCGGCTCTACCGGGTGCTCATGTCTCCGACCCGAGGCGTGATGAAGGCCGTGCACGTCGCCGCGCAGACGTTCGTGCGGAGCGTGTCGAAGGTGGTGGGCACCGAGGTTCTCGATGACGCGCTCGCCTTTTTCGGCGCGTTCAGCGGCATGGAGGAGGGGTTCAAGGATCGGGCCCGGGTCGTGCTGGAACTGCTCGAAGACCCGGCCACGGCGTTCGTGCTGGTCGCGGCCCCACGGCGCGACACCGTCGCCGAGGCCCAGTACTTCGCCGACCGCCTCGCCGACGCGCGTCTCGCCGTCGCCGCGCTGATCGTGAACCGCGTCCATCCGTTGTTCACGGTCGACACGCCCGAAAAGGTCGCCGCTCGGGCCGACGATCTCGCCGACACCCCATTGGGTCCACTCACGCGCAATCTGGCCGAGTTCACGGCGATCGCCACGAACGAACGCGCGCACCTCGCCGGACTCACCGCCACTGCCGAACAGGTCGTGATGGTGCCATACCTGAACAGCGACGTCCACGACCTCGACGGCCTGAATCGGATCGGCGAACATCTGTTCGCCGCAGAAGCGAATTGAGCAGCGGGACGAGCGCCCGTCGAACCGCGGGGACCCTCAGTCGGTCGAGGTGGCCCCGAGCGCGGTGACCGCCGCGTCGACGTCGTCGACGACCGGGACGATCCGATCGAAGCCGGTCGTGTGCAACAGCCTCGTCAGCGTCGGGCGGCTGCACGCCACGCTGACCTCACCGTTGTTCTCACGCGTGCGACGGATCCCGCCGATCAGCGCGCCGAGCCCGGCAGAGTCCATGAACGGGACGGCGGACAGGTCGATGACGACCCGGGACGCGGTCGCCAGCCCGGTCAGCGCCTCACGGAACTGACCGACCGTGTACGCGTCGAGTTCTCCCACCGGGCGACACAGCGTATAGCTACCTTCGTCTTGCACTTCGATCTCGAGCACGGGCTTCCTCCTTGACGAGGCGCGACGCCTCAACCGTGACCCGCGCATCCTAGGGGGGAGCGGTGACACTCACGCGTCGGACCCGGTCGACGCGGCGCCCCGACGGACCCGGTCTGGTCGAGTCGGGCGTGGGGAAACTAACGTGCCGGAGCGTGTCCACGATCCTGCTCGCCGCCGATGCCGACTGGCTGTACGAAGACGTCCACGCGACGCTCGCCAGTCGTAGCCGGGCGGTGCACCGGGTGCGAGCCGGGGCAGACGTGGTCCCCGCGGCCGAGGCCGACACCCCCGAACTGGTGATTCTCGATCTCCAGATCGGCAACCAGGGTGGCATGGCGACCTGCATGGACCTGCGCCTCGAACAGGACATGGGGCGACTGCCCGAGTTCCCCGTCCTCATGCTGCTCGACCGCGACGACGACATCTTCCTCGCGAAGCGGGCCGATGCGGACGGGTGGCTGATCAAGCCGATCGAACCGTTCCGGCTGCGCCGAGCGGTCGAGACGTTGCTCGCCGGGGACACGTACTTCCAGGAACGCCGCCAGGTGAGCTGACCGGTGACCTCCAGAGGGTCGCTGGCGTCCGGCCTGGTGATCATCGCACTGGGAGTCGCCCTCGTCCTGCTCGTGTGGCGCGGCGACTCCCGAAGCGACCTCACCGAATCGACCATCGTCGTGCCGTCGGCCGCGGCGGTCCCACGCTGGCAGCAGCACACCATCAGCTCGTTCCGGTCCGAACCGGCCCACGAGATGAGGTTCAGCGACGGTGAGTTCCGGGTGCACTCGACCGCGCAGAACACCGACGGCAACCAACGGGAGCTGTGGGCGCTCGACGGAGACCACGGCGACGTGGACGTGACCGTCCGCATCGACGAGCCCTCGTCACTGGGAGGCGCGTTCACCCCACAACCGGGCATCGCCCTGCGCTACCGCGACGACGGAAACGGTGCGGGACGGGCGCTGATCATCGACGGCAACATCTGGAGCCGGAACTACGACCGGATGATCGTCGGGTTGTGGACCTGGCCGGCGAAGACCCGGACCACCGTCCGCATCCAGACGATCGGTGAGCCGCTGCAGCTCCAGGAACGAAAGGCGGGCATCATCGGCGTCACCCGCACGGCCGGAGACCCGGCGACCGACGTGTTCGCGGTCGACCCGCCCGCCGACCTGGCCGGTCCGCACGGATTCGCCGTGGGTGACCGGGTCGACATCTCCACCGCGATCGACGGCAGCTACGCGCGGACCGATGCCGAGATCACGGCGATCGCTCGCGACGACGGACTGGTCTCGGTGCGCCATCCCGGCGTGACCACCGCATCGCCGTTCGCTCCCGACGTCGGAGCGATCAAGTTCCACTACACCGATGCAGGGGTCGACCCGCGGGCCTTCTACCCACGCTACGTCCGGGCACGCATCGTCGGGTCGACGATCCAGGTGAAGTCCTGGCTGATCGAACAGAGCGAACCCGGATGGCAGCTCACCGAGACGATCCCGACCGACCTGGACGTCCCGTCGACCGGCCAGGTCGCGCTGGTCGCGAACCACCTACACGGCGCCGGTCGATTCATCGCCTTCGGTCCGGTGACGATCACCCCTGTCGACACGCCCTGACCGTCCGACGCCGCGGCTGCGGCCGCGTCGACCGCCACGCTCCGGGTCGTCGCGACGGCCCGGTGCCACGACGACGGGCAGCCGGGCACCGTGTTCACGAATGCTTTGCAGGTGGTCGACGACGCGGCACTACCATTCGGGCTTCGACGGGCTGTGGCTCAGCTTGGTAGAGCGCTGCGTTCGGGACGCAGAGGTCGTGGGTTCAAATCCCGCCAGCCCGACCATCCGATCCGATCGGACATCCGGATCAGACAAGATGTCCCCGTCGGAGTCGTTCTCAGGGCGGCCCCGAGGGTGCGAGAACGGGGAAGCGACATGAGCGAAGCCGCGGTGAGCGCCGCAGTCCCTCCGGCGTCGAGCCGTCGTCGGAATCGTGGCGCGCTCCTCGTCGGCATCGGGATCATGCTCGTGGGCGTCGTGCTCGTCGTGGTCGCCTGGCGCGGCAACGACGGCCCCGACCGGACCGGGTCGCTCACGGTCATGCCCTCACCGAAGACCGTGTCGTTGTGGGAGCAACACCTGATCACCTCGGGAGTGAAGGACCGACCCCAACCGGCGCACACCATGAGTGTCGTCGACGGGCAGTTCCGGGTGAACTCGACCGCCGCGAACACCGAGGGGAGCCGCCGCGAGGTGTGGACCATGCCGGGCACCTACGGCGACGTCGACGTGGTCGCACGGATCGACGCGCCGTCGTCGCTCGGCGGAGCATCGACGCCACAACCGGGGATCGCCCTGCGCACCACCATCGACGCGGGCGGGTCCGGGTCGGCGCTCGTGATCGACGCAAACATCTGGTCGCGGATGTTCGACGACCTCAAGGTGGGTGTCTGGACCTGGCCGGCCGCCTTCGACACCGTCGACGTCGACGCCGTCGACCAGACCCTGACGATGGATCACCGTGACGCCCGGATCCGGGCCGTGGCCGGTCACGGCGGACCCGAACCGACCGCCACGCTCGTGGTCGACTCCGGGTACGACGAGTTCAGCCCCTACGGCTTCCGGGTCGGTGACCGGGTCGACATCGAGACCAGGCGCGACGACCGCTACGACCAGACCGACGCGCGGGTCACCGGCGTCACCGGCCCCGTCCTGGTGGTGACCGCCCCGGGAACGACCGATCGTCCACTCACCGTCGACGAGGGTACCGTTCGCCTGCACGATCCGACCAGGTACTCGATGAACCCACGGACGCTGTACCCCCGCTACCTCCGCGTCCGGCTGATCGGTTCGCATCTGTGGTTGAAGACCTGGCTCGTCGACCAGCCCGAGCCGGGATGGCAGCTCGACACCGTGTTGCCCGCGTCCGCGGCGTTGCCCGCCGAGGGCGCGATCGGGCTGATCTCGAACCATCTCACCGGAGCCGACCAGTACATCGCCTTCGGCGCGCTGGAGATCACCCCGATCGATTCCCCCTGACCACCCACGGAGCCCCCGTGACCGGGCGGGCAGGAACTCGGAGCGACGACACGGCACGCCGCATCGGAAGACCGCGAGACCCGGCACACGTTCCCTGACGCGGCACTAGCTTGTGGCCATGGCAGCCGACGTCACCGGCGACGAGGCGCGACCCGAGGCGTTCGATCTGCGCCAGCACGGCGACACGACCGGTCTCACCGACCGGCTCACGCTCTGGCTGACCGACCGACTCGGCGACGTCGCCGACCCGACCGTCACCGCCTCGGCGGACGACATCGCGAACGGGATGTCGTCGTCCACGCTGCTGTTCGACCTGGACTGGCACTCCGGTGGCGCGACGCACCACGCCGCCCTCGTCGCCCGCATCGCCCCGGACCCCGACGGCATCCCCGTGTTCCCCCGCTACGACCTGCAGGCCCAGTTCGAGACGGTACGGGCCGTCGCGGAGGCGACCGAGGTGCCGGTGCCCGGTCTGCGCTGGCTCGAGCCCACCGGTGCGGTGCTCGGTCAACCGTTCTTCGTCATGGACCGGGTCGCCGGCCGCGTACCGCCCGACATGTTGCCCTACACCTTCGGTGACAACTGGCTCTTCGACGCGGCGCCGACCGATCAGGCGACGTTGCAGGACGCGATGGTCGGCGTCCTCGCCGACCTGCACGCCATCGACGACGTCGCGTCCCGCTTCGCCGGCCTCGCCGCCGACGGCGCCCCCGCAGGTCACCTCGCCCGGCACCTCGCTCGCACCCGGGCCTGGTACGACTGGTCGGTCACCGAGAGCGGCACCCGCTCACCCCTGGTCGAGGCGGCACTCGACCAACTCACCGCCGAACTGCCCGGCGACCCCGGCGAACCCGTGCTGAGCTGGGGCGACGCCCGGATCGGCAATGTCATCTTCGACGGCTTCGAACCGGCTGCGGTACTCGACTGGGAGATGGCCGATCTGGGCCCCCGGGAGCTCGACCTGGTGTGGCTCACCTACTCCCACCGGGTGTTCCAGGACCTCGCCGAAGGGTTCGATCTCACCGGGCTGCCCCGGTTTCTCACCCTCGAAGACGTGGTCGGCGCGTACGAAGCGCGCACCGCGCACCGGGTACGCCACCTGGAGTGGCACCTGAAGTACGCGGCGGTCCGCTGGGCATGCGCGTTCCTGCGCACCGGCGCCCGTGAAGCGCATCTGAACGGCACGCCGCTGACCGACGACGGCGACTCGCTGCTGCACAACCGACCGAGCCTCACCGCCCTCGTCGACGGCACGTTCCGTCCCTGACCCTTCCCCATCGACAAGAGAGCCTTCGTGAGCACTGCACCGGCACCCCTGGACGAGTTCCCGATCCATCAGACCCAGGCGTCGCTGCGTCACGTGGCGACCAGCGACCGCAACTTCTACGACCGTGCCTACCTCAACGCGCACGACCGCACCGGCGACGTGTTCTGCGTCGCCGGGCTCGGGGTGTATCCGAACCTCGGCGTCATCGACGCGTACGTGACCGTCCGGAAGAAGGACCGTCAATGGGTGGTGCGGGCATCCGACGCCCTCGACGCACCGGGCCTGGATCGGCTCACCCCGCACGTCGGACCGATCCACATCGAGGTGATCGAACCACTCGAGAAGCTCCGCCTGGTGTGCGAGGACGAGGCGCCGGGACTCGCCTGTGACCTGACCTTCACCGGCTCGTTCCCGGCGGTGATGGAACAACCCCACGTCATGCGTTCGGGCACCCGACCGATCATCGCGGCGTCCCGCTTCGCGCAGGTCGGCACCTGGTCGGGCACCCTGACGGTCGACGGCGAGGAGTTGCCGGTCACCGACGACACCTGGGTGGGTACCCGGGACCGCTCCTGGGGAATCCGCCCCTCCGGAGAACCCGACCCGACCGACCGGTGGTCGAGCGACGAACCGATCGAGGGCTTCTGGTGGATGTACGTGCCGATGCGGTTCGACGACTTCGCCCTGATCGTGATCGCCCAGGAGCTGCCCGACGGTTTCCGGGTGCTGAACGACGCCTCCCGGGTGTTCACAGACGGGCGACGCGAACAGCTCGGTTGGCCAGACGTCGTGATCGACTACGCCTCGGGTACGCGCCACCCCACCGGCGCCCGCATCTCCCTCACGCCCCGCGCGTCGGCACCGTTCACCGTCGAGATCGACACCCTCGGCTTCGTACCGCTCAACGTCGGCGCCGGCTACACCGGCGATCCGGACTGGAACCACGGGCAATGGAGGGGCCGGGGGTGGGTCGACCGTTCGACCTACGACCTGGCAGACCCGGCCATCGTCTCACGCATACCCTTCAGCGTCGTCGATCACGTCGCCCGCGCCCGGATCGGCGACGACGAGGGCTGGGGCCTGTTCGAACACGGCACGTTCGGCCGCCACGATCCGTCGGGATTCAGCGATTGGGGCTCGCTCGCCCCCTGAGACCACTCCGGTCCCCCATCCCCGACGTGACCGGACGAGACCCGGAGTTCGTCGTGGGGTGGCGGCGAACCGGTCACCTCACGGCGACGCGGCGGCTGCAGCCGCCGCCCGACGGCCGGCGCGCCGGCCGAAGAACGTGCCATCGCCCAGCGAGATGCCACTCACATAGCCCCGCGCCGGAATCCCCGCGGCCGTCCGACCCACCACGAACAGCCCATCGACGACCGAGCCGTCATCACGCAGGGCACGACCGTCGACATCGGTGCGCACCCCGCCCAGAGTGAACGTCGCGTAGTAGGCGGCTTCAACCCGCAGGTCGACCGCGCCCACCGCGCCGGTCAGCGGCCGGACGAACTCGGGACGCTTGTGGAACTCGGTGTCGACACCACGTTCGGCGTCGGTGTTGTAGCGGGCCAACGTCGCCGCGAGCCCGGCAGGAGGGAGGCCGATCTCCTCGGCGAGTTCCTCGGGGGTCTCGGCGACCCAGCCCGGGCGGAAACCGAGCCAGTTGGGTTCGGAACCGGCCTCGTCGACGATCAGGAACGCGACCCCGTCGTGGTCGAAGAGTGCCCGTTGGCCGATCCGGCCGTTGTACGCGTCTTCGTTGACGAACCGCCGCCCCCGTCCGTTCACGATGATGCCGGCCGACAACCGCCGAGGCGGATGGAAGGGCACATGGCATTCCAACGCGTCCATGTGCGCGACACCTGCGCCGACACCGGTCGCCAAGCGGATACCCCGGCCGTCGTCGGCGTCGGTGCCGAGGGGATAGGTGCAACGAGCCGCTTCGGGCACATGGGCGGCGACCATCTCAGGGTTGAACAGGAACCCGCCCATCGCCAGGACCACCCCGCCGGTGGCCTGCACCGTCGACGATCGACCGTCGTGGCGGAGTCGCACCCCCACCACCCGTTCGCCGTCGACCACGAGCGACTCGGCGAACGCGTCCAGCCGCACCTCGGCACCTGTCGACGCCAACGCCACCCCCAGCCGTTCCATGAGGTAGCCACCGGACTCGTTCGGGAAACGCGCATGGTGGCCACGCGGCACCGGTCGGGTCAGTCGTGCGAACGGCCAGGCGTCTTCGCCGCCGGTGTAGACCAGCCCTGCGTCGGTGGGTGGCTGGATGTCGCCTTCGTCGTGGAAGGTCGGCGCGAACTCGACGTCGTGGGCGACGAGCCAGTCGTGGTGGGCGACCGACCCCTCGCAGTAGTAGCGGACCTTCGCCTCGTCGACACCCGGGCCGCACGCGGCGAGCAGGAAGGCGACCATGCCCTCGACCGTGTCGGTGAACCCGCAGGCGTGCTGGGTGGCCGTGCCGCCGCCCAGATACAGCAGCCCACTCGACATCGCCGAGGTGCCTCCGATGCCGGCAGTCCGTTCGGCGAGCAGCACACGCGCTCCCGCCTCGGCCGCTTCGATCGCGGCGCAGACCCCCGCGCACCCACCGCCCACGACGACCACGTCGGCGACCGTGTCCCAGGACTCGACGTCACCGACGGAGAGGGCGGGGAGAGGATCGGTACCGGTCATCGCATCATCGTCGTGGCACTCGAGGGAAGGCCCGGGACTCGCGTCACGCGGTGAGTTCGGCCGACTGGTCGATCGCTTCGGCGGCCCCGTCGTCGTCGACCGCGGCGACCACGATGCGGGCCGCGGCGACCACATCGGGATCGGCGTCACCGATGGCCACCGGCCATCCGACCACCGCCATCGCGGACAGGTCGTTGTGGCCGTCTCCGACCATCATCACCGCATCCATCGGCGCGTCGAGGTGGGCGGCCACCTCGGCCACGCCGGCCGCCTTGGAGACCCCGGCATCGGTGACCGACACGAAGGCGGCGCCCGGCATCGCCGGTGAGGTCGCACCCGATGCCGTGCAGCAGGCGGGGGCCGACTCGAGGGCGTCAGCGAGTTCGGAGATCGGGATGACCCACTGCACCCGTACGATCGGCGCTTCGAGCGTATCGATCCGGCGTCGCACGTGAGCCAGACCGAGCAGGTCCGCGTGGGCGAGCGCGAGCGGCGCATCGCTGTCGACCGCCCAGTCGTCGAAGGTGTAGGCCTCGAAGACCCAGTCACGCTCGGCGGCGATCCGGGCCGCGGCGTCGACGGCGCGCGGCGCGAGCGGATGGGCGACGACCTCTCCGGTTGCGGGACGCCACAGCGTCGCCCCGGTGTGGAAGATGTGGAACCCGTCGGGGTCGAGGCGTTCGGCCCATGCACGCGTCGGGCCCAACGCGACCCGTGCGGTACAGAGGGTCAGATGCTGCCCGCGGGCACGGGCACGCTCGGCGGCGGCCCAGAGCGGTTCGCTCGGGCTCCCGGCCGAGCCCACCAGGGTCCCATCCACATCGAGGCACACCAGAGGCAGCACGGGCGACGACCCTAGTGCCGTGTCAGGCGACATCGGGGGTCCACCACGCCGGTCGGACGCAGCGGTGGGCGACCGGCGTGGCGGCGCTGCCCTCGACACCGGCGGAACTACCCTTTCGGCGATGGGACCGCCGAACGCGTGCTGCCACCGGTGCGCGTGACGTCGACGACCGGGCACACCGCCGACGACCTGGACGACGACCCGCCCGGTCGCCCTGCACGCATCGCCGTCGTGGTCGCCACCGTCGCGACGATCCTGCCGGTCTGGGTCGCGGCGTTTCGGGTCGGCGTGCGCCACCTCG
>JBDZUV010000116.1:0-9897 GCA_040255345.1 Actinomycetota bacterium
GCTTCCCCCGGCCGCCGCACCGGGTGGTCACCGGCACCGTCCAGAATCGACGACCCCGCTCCCCGGACCCAAAGGAGCCGGGGAGCGGCCACACCCCAGGCCGCCGAGCGCCCAGGCTGTTCCCGCGCCGCGTGGCGAGCGCCGAGGGACGATCCGGCTGGACGACCCGCTCTCCGCTCCTGCCGTCGGGCTGACCCTGACGCCCCGGGCGCGAGCGGACGTTTCACGTGAAACGCGCTCGGCCATGTCCGGGTGATCGAACGTCGACCGCCTCGGCGACGCCACCCCGCTGGTGGTTTCACGTGAAACCACCAGCGGGTACTTGACGGCGACGGACGGACCGGGCAGGATTGCGCCGTGCAGATCTCTCAGGTTGTCGTGCTCTGGTGGACCGTGTGAGTGAATCTCTCGAGGTGGGCGCACCCGAAGTGAGCGACGACGCGCGTGCGGCCGAGGAGGTCGTCGGGGCGCTGGAGGGGTCCGGCGCGCCGGAAACGCAGAGCGACCCCGTCGGAACGGCGGGGTCGCCACGGAAGCTCCCGCGGTGGATCGCCGTAGCGAACCAGAAGGGCGGCGTGGGCAAGACCACGACCGCGATCAACCTGGGCGCCTGTCTGGCCGACCTCGGATTCCGGGTCCTGGTCGTCGACCTGGACCCCCAGGGCAATGCCAGCACCGGCCTGGGGATCAACATTCGGGGACTCGACGCGTCGATGTACGACGTGATCATGCGCGACACGCCGCTCGACGACGCGATCGAGGCGACGTCGATCAAGGGACTCTTCGTGGCGCCGGCGAGCCTCGATCTGGCCGGCGCAGAGATCGAACTCGTACCGGCGTTCAGTCGGGAGCTGAAGCTGCGGAATGCCTTGGGCGAAGTGCGCGACGACTACGACTTCGTGTTCATCGACTGTCCCCCGTCGCTGGGCCTGTTGACGATCAACGCCCTCGCCGCGGCGACCGAGGTGCTGGTGCCGATCCAGTGTGAGTACTACGCGCTCGAAGGCCTCGGCCAGCTGTCGAACAACGTGGATCTCGTCCGACGTGGCCTGAACGCCTCCCTCGAGATCTCGACGATCGTCCTGGTCATGTACGACGCCCGCACCAAGCTGTCGGATCAGGTGGCCGACGAGGTACGAGCGCATTTCGGCGACCGGGTCTGCCGCACGATGGTGCCGCGAACCGTGAGGCTCTCGGAGGCACCCTCTTTCGGCCAACCGATCATCGCTTTCGATCCACGTTCCCGGGGCGCTCTCGCCTACCGGGAACTCGCAAAGGAGGTCAGTCATGGCGCGGCGTAGTGGGTTGGGGAAGGGGCTGGGAGCGTTGATTCCCAGTGAGCACACACCGGCTGCCCCGGATGCGAACACCGGATTGCGCGAAGTGCCCGTCGTCGACATCGTCGCGAACCGCTTCCAGCCGCGGACGCATTTCGACGAGGAAGCACTGACGTCGTTGACCGCTTCGGTCAGGGAGCTCGGGGTCCTGCAACCCGTGCTGGTCCGCGAGGCAGGCGACGGCACCTATGAACTGATCGCGGGAGAACGTCGCTGGCGAGCGGCGAAACGGGCCGGCTTGGCGATGATTCCGGTCGTGGTGCGCGACGCCAGCGACACCAATTCGCTCGAACAGGCCCTCGTCGAGAACCTCCATCGAGAAGACCTGAACCCGCTCGAGGAAGCGGCCGCCTACCAGCAGCTGCTCGACGACTTCTCGCTGACGCATGAAGAAGTCGCCCGACGGGTCGGCAAGAGCAGAGCCGCGGTGTCCAACACGTTGCGGCTGTTCCAGCTGCCGCCCGGGGTCCAACGGCTCGTTCATGACGGACAGCTCTCTGCCGGTCACGCCCGGGCGCTACTGGGCAGCCCCGATCGGACCTTCCAGGAGGCGCTGGCGCGCAAGGCGGTCAGCGCGGGGTACTCGGTCCGTCAGGTCGAGGATGCCGTGCGGCGTCGCACCCAGTCCGACGAGGCCCAGCCGACGCCGCCGGGATCCCGATTGCGGGCACCGGGCTTGTTGGAACTCGAGGAACTCCTCTCGGATCGGTTGGACACCCGGGTCAGTGTGACCATGGGCGCGAAACGCGGCAAGGTCGTGATCGACTTCGCCTCGCTCGAGGACCTGGAGCGGATCTACCGTGCCATGACTGCTGTTCCCCAGCGGGGCGACGTTCAAACCTCGGACGATTGACGTCAGCGAAACGGTTATCCACACCTTGTGGCTAAGGTTGTGGGAAGTGATCTCGACCTCGACTGGGGACTCAGAGTCTGTCGCCGGCAGCATGCCTGCTGGTCTCGACAGGCGCCGGGCCGGGTGAAGGCTTCGCTGCCTGCCAGGCCTGTGGCAGCGCCCGCCCGAGGTTGCCCGCAGCGGCGCCGGGCGAGCCCCCGACCGGGTCGGTCCACCGACCGGCGTTCAGTCGCCACCGAGGTCGTCGAGGGGTGCCGCGAGCCACTCGGCGATCGCCGCGGTGAACGCGGTCGCCACCTCCGCGGCGTGCTCGACGATCCAGCTCGGCGGGCCGAGCTCACACCACAGCGCCGGCATGCGGGTTTCGCGCAGGACCGGGAGTCGCATGCCCTGGGTCGTGATCGGTCCGGCGAGCGCAGCAGCGTCGAGATGCTGGGCGACGACGGTGGCGAGGTGGCGCCCACCGGCAGATTCGAACCCCTCGGTCCGGTAGAACGACAGTCGTGCCCCGGGTGCGGAGCGGGACGTGCAGCCGACGAAACAGTGGGCGTCGAATCGGTTCGCCTCGGCGGCCTTCGCCGACCCGTCGGGATGGTGGACGGCCAGGGTGACCGCGCCGGTCGCATCCAGGCACCTGGTGATGTTGTGGGTCAACGCCGGAAGCGTGCCCGGTTCGCCGATCGCAATGCGTGCGCCGCTGAGGTCGTGCGGCGCGTCGAGCAGTTGCAGGCGCTCGGTGAGGATCGCCTTGGTGACGGTGCCGGCGCCGGAGGCCGGGCCCAGCCGTCGTAACTGGGCCACCACATCGGGGCCCGCCACCCCGTCGGTGACCAGCGCACAGTTCCGTTGGAACGCCTTGACCGCAGCCTCGGTCTCGGGTCCGAAGATGCCGTCGACCCGACCGCCGTGGAAGCCGAGTTCGCTCAGGCGGCGTTGCAGCACGGCGATGTCGTCGCCGCGCAGCATCGGCACCCGCTGGTACAGCAGGCGATCACCGAGGGTGTAGCCCGATTCGACCAGCGCCGCCCACGTCGACTGATCGCAGGTGCCGGTCGTCTCCAGCCCCGAGCGTTCCTGGAAGGCCAGCACGGCGGACTCGGTCGGCGGGTCGTAGACGCCCGATGCGGCAGCGGTCGCGAGCAGGCCGGTCTGGCGCAGTCGGATCTGCAGGTCCCGGACCGCGGTCCCGGCAGACCCGGGACACAGGGGAAGGAGAGCGGAAACGGGATCGGTCTCTGGGGCCATGGGCGACGGATACTTCGAGACGAAGCAGCGCTCGGCGGCCGCAGGTGACCGCCGAGCGCCGTCGGTGCTCAGGCGAGCACGTCACCGAGTTCGTCGATGAGCTGGTGCTTGCCCTTGGCGCCGATGATCCGCTTGGACTCCTTGCCGTCGGCGAACAGGATCAGCGTCGGGATGCTCATGACGTTGAACTGCAACGGGACCTTCGGGTTCGCGTCGATGTCCATCTTGGCGAACGTGACCCGGTCGCCGTGTTCGCCGGCCAACTCGGCGATGACGGGTGCCACCTTCTTGCAGGGTCCGCACCATTCGGCCCAGAAGTCCACGAGGACGGGCCTGTCGGCACTGTTGATCTGCTCGTCGAAGGAGTCGTCGGTCAGCGTGATGATACGTGAATCGGTCATAGATACCTCCGGGGGTATATTACCAGTTGTCGTCGACGGCCCCGGCGGACAGCCAACGTTCGGCATCGAGGGCGGCCATGCAGCCGGAACCGGCCGCGGTGATCGCCTGACGATAGATGTGGTCCTGCACGTCACCGGCCGCGAACACGCCGGCGACGCTGGTGCGGGTGCCGTCGTGGACGTCGATGTAGCCGTTCTCGAGCAGGTCGAGCTGGCCCTTGAACAGGTCGGTGTTGGGTCGGTGCCCGATCGCGACGAACAGGCCCGTGACCGGAAGGCTCGACGTCTCGCCAGTCACCGTGTCGGTGAGCGTGAGCGCTTCGACGCGGTCGTCACCGTGAACGTCGGTCACGACCTTGTTGAACGCGAAGTGCACCTTCGGGTCGTCGATGGCCCGCTGTTGCATGATCTTCGAGGCCCGCAACTCGTCACGGCGGTGGATGACGGTGACCGAATTGGCGAACCGCGAGAGGAACGTGGCCTCTTCCAACGCCGAATCACCACCCCCGACCACCGCGATGTCGTGGCCTCGGAAGAAGAACGCGTCACAGGTCGCACACGTGGAGACGCCGTGCCCGAGCAGCCGTTGCTCGTGCTCGAGACCCAGCATCAACGCCTGGGCGCCGGTGGAGATGATGATCGCATCGGCCCGGTACGTGGGTTCCGCGGTGTCGGCGTCACCGACCCACACACCGTAGGGCCGTGCGGACAGATCCACGCGGGTCGCCTTGCGGGTCACGATCTCGGTGTCGAAGCGCAGTGCCTGGTCGCGGAACGCCGCCATGAGGTCCGGCCCCATGATCCCGTCGACGAAACCGGGGTAGTTCTCGACCTCGGTCGTCAACATGAGCTGCCCACCGGGCTGCTCGGTGTTGCTGACGAGCTCGCCCTCGAGAAGCAGCGGCGCCAGCTGGGCGCGGGCCGTGTAGATGGCGGCCGTCAGCCCGGCCGGACCCGAGCCGATGATGAGAACCTTGCGAACGTCGTCTTCCACGGTACTTTCCTCGAGTGTGGCGAAGCTTCCGGATCGAAGCATTCGAAGGCGTCAACCGCCATGCGGCCGGTTGGTATTCCCGACGTCTAACGACCGGCGCCGAGGTCGATCCTACCGGTGGGGGACTTTTCGGGCCTTGCCCCACAGGGCCAGTGCGACGATGCCGAAGATCACCCCGAGGCCGATCTGCGCGATCCACACGCGCCCCGTGTACACGGTGACGATCCGGACGAGCAAGATCGTGGACAGCACGAGCGCGCACAGGCCGACCAGCAGGGCGAAGAACCCGTAGACGACCCCTCGGGCCGCGGTCATCGCCGGGCCGACCGTCTTGTCGCGTATGGTCCCGACCGTCGAGACGATCAGATCGGTCGCCTGGTCGGGCCAGGAGGCATCCGTTCGGGGGTCAGCGGCCATCCGAGCACCTTACCGGGTGTGCTGATGGGCAACGGGCTCCGGTACGCGGCGTCGACGCCCGACGTCGGTGGCCCGACGGGGGCCCGGGGCCGGTTCAGTGGTCGACCGCGCCCAGTACCCGGCAGGTGCGCGCATCGACGAGCACCAGTCGGGCGCCTGCGGGGTCCGAGCCGGACGCCGGGAGGTCGTAGGACACGACGAACGTCGGTTGCCGACCGACCTGCAGCCGGCCGGCGGCGAGTCGTGACCCGAGCGACCGGTCGGTGCTCTGCTGGGCGATCGCCTGCTGGCAGCGTTGCAGGCCGGCTTCGGACAGGTCGGGGCCCCGGGCGGTCGTGCCGGTCGAACCGGTCGTGCTCGGGCCGTCCGCGGTCGTGGCCGTCGGCGCCAGGGTGTGGGGATCGAGATGGCCCAGGAGCGCCTTCGCCGCCGTCTGGTCGGGCACCTCGCCCAGATCCGGCAGCAGCGGACCTCGAACCGTCACCACCGTCGTGGCCGTGGCCCGTTCGGGCGAATTCCGACCGGTGACCACGAGCGTGGCGCCGATGACGATGCCCACGACGGCGATGCCCAGGACGGTCAGATGGCGACGCCGTGACCCGACCCACGCGGGCGGCCGGGTCGCGGCCGGTGTGCCGTCGGCGGGGTCGACGCCGTCGGACGGGACGTGGTCGTCGCTCATCGCACCTGGAGTCCTGAGATCGTGACCCGACCTTCGGGCCCGGGTCGGGTGATCCACAACAACACGCGGTCGGCGTGACGGCCGTGCAGGTCGAACGTGGTGGTGCCGGGCTGGATGTTCTTCCTGGTGGTCACCGGATCGCCCCAGGCAGCGAGGGAATCCCCGGCGGCGCCCGTGACCGCGTACACCGTGGCATCCCAGCCGCTCGTCGCATTGTCGACCACGAGTGACTCCAGCCCGGCTTCGTCGGTCAGTACCAGGTCGAGTCCGACCCCGTCCTTCACACCGAATTCGGGTGCGTCCACGTACTGCGAGGTGTGCCAGGCCGTCGACGGATCACCGTCGGTCAGATAGCCGAGCTGGTCGTCGTTCTCCGCGCCGTCGTCGCCCTCGGGATCGAAGGAATGGACCGCGGTGATCTGGGGTGGGGGGTGCACGGTCGTGGCCGCATGCGTGCCCGGGCTGCCCAGGATCCGTTTGCCGGTTCCGGATTGGCCGAAGAGCACCCCGACCACCCCCAGGGCGAGCGCGACGAGCACGATCAGCAGCGTGGGAACGAGCCAGGCCCGCTCGGACCGCCCGAATCCCGGAGGGGTGACCGGGTCGGGTTCGTCGTGGGCGACCGACGGCGCGACCGGAACCGGGGTGCGCTCGGCGACCGGCTCGGAGTCGACCACCCCGACGGCGGTCGTCGCCCCCGGAGCCGTGTCGTCGACGGTGATCTCGATGCTGGGCCGGTCGCCCACGCACCCCAGCAGCGCCGCCCGGAACTGCGCGGCATCCGTGTAGCGGTCGCCGGGGTGCCTGGCCATGGCCCGCATGACCACGTCCTCGATCTGACGGGGGATGTCCGCCCGCACCTGACGGAGCCGCATCGGGGCCTTGTGCAGGCGGGCGAGCGCCGTGCCCGTGTCGGTGTCGGCCAGAAACGGGACCCGTCCGCACAGTGCCTCGAACAGCACGATGCCGAGGGAGTACACGTCGGCCCGGCCGTCCACCGGGGTGCCCTCGACCTGCTCGGGAGCCAGGTACTTCGCCGTTCCCAGCATCGAGCCCTCGGCGGTGAGGTCATGGCCCTCGGCGGCCTTGGCGATCCCGAAATCGGCCACCAGCACCCGGCCGTCGGTCGACAACAGGATGTTCGCCGGCTTGATGTCGCGGTGGACCACGTGCGCGCGGTGGGCCGCATCGAGCGCGTCGGCGACCTGGGCGCCGACGGCCACGGTCTCGGCGACGCCGAGGGTTCCCATGGTGTCGAGTCGGCGGCGCAGGGTGGTCCCGTGCACCAGCTCCATCACGATGGCCTCACATCGGGGCTGTGGTGCCGCACCGGTCGACGGGACGTGGTCGCCGGGCTCGGAGACGGTGTCGAAGATCGACACGATCGACGGATGACTCAGGCGCGCCGCCGCGATCGCCTCGTGATGGAACCGCTCCACGAAGGCGTCGTCGACGAGGAGGTGGTCGTGCAGGATCTTCACCGCGACCGGGCGGCTCAACACTTCGTCCATCGCCTGGTACACCCGGGCCATGCCCCCCGTGGCGATCAGTCGGATGACCCGGTAGCGGCCGCCGATCAGGGTGCCGGTCAGGCCGCTGGTCAGGCCACCGGTCAGGCCGCCGGCAGCGGATCCCGGCGGCGACCCCGGCCGTGGGCCGACCGGGGATCCGGCTGGGAAACTGGCAGCACGCGCATCATCCACGGTGACCCCGAACGCTATCGGGCCGCGGGGTGGTAGGTGAAGGACTTCCCTTCCGGGGACGCCGGTCAGGTGCTCGACGGGGGGTACACGAAGCTGACGCCCATCGTGCGGGGGCCACCGTGGGTGCCGATCGTCGGGCCCAGACGGAGTTCCGAGTAGGGCACGCCTTCGGGGAACATGGCGCGGAACGTGTCGACATCGGGTGCCAGCGCCTCGCACAACAGCAGGTCTTCGACCTCGCCGGCGGCGGCGACCTTGTCGATGATCCAGGCGAGTGCCTTGCGGCGCGTCCGCTGCTTGCCGGCCTCGTGCACCTCGCCGTCGCGCACCTCGATGATCGGTTTGATCTGCAGCACGGTGCCGAGAAAGGCCTGGGCGCCGCCGATCCGGCCACCCATCTTGAGATTCTCGAGCGTGTCGAAGCTGCCGAAGATCGTGGTGCGCGCCGCCCGCTCCTGCACGAGTTCGGCGATCTCGTCGAGCGACGCGCCCGACTCGGCGGCCTGCGCGGCACGCCGGACCAGCGAGTACAACCCGCCGCTCACGGTGTTCGAGTCGATCACCCGCACGTCGATGCGATCGGCGACCTCGGCGGCGGCATTGCGTGCCGCGTCGATGGTGGCCGACATCTTGCCGGCCAGGTCGATGCACACCACGGCGTCGGAGCCGGCGTCGGCGGCAGCGAGGAAGGCTTCGACGAACTCTCCGGGAGCCGGCGCCGCGGTCGAGGGGAGTCCCGGGAGTTCGGCCATCTTGGCGTAGAACTCCTCGACACTCAGGTCGACCCCGTCGCGGTACTCGGTGTCGCCGAACCGGATCTTCAGGGGGACGACGGTCACGCCGAGCTCGGCGGCGGCGGCCGGGGTGATGTCGGAACCGGAGTCGGTCACGATGTGGATTCCGGGCATGGGGTTCCTCGGATTTCTCGGAGAGTGGGTCTGTGCGGTTCGGACCCGTCGGGACCCCCGAGCGTTACACACCGATCGGGGGACGTCCGACCCCGGCCGATCAGCCGATGTCGATCAGCTCGGCCGGGGGGACGTGTCGGGCCCGGCGACGCCGCCGGGTCCGGACGATGTCGCGTCCCCACCACACGACGAGGAACGCCAGCGAACCGAAGCTGATGATGAACCCGACCCCTGACGCGGCGGTCGAACGGACCACGATCTCGGTGGTTCCCACGAACAGATGGTTGTCGGGTGAGGTCGCCGTCAAGCGGACGATCGTGTCGCCCGGAGAGTCGCTGTGCACCCGGATGTCGAAGCGGGTCGTCGTGTCGTCGAGGTGCACCGTCTGGGTCGTCCCGTCGGGCAGTTCGAGCCGGTTCGGCGCGTCGATGTGGATGAGCACCGAGGTGGGGCCATCGGCCGGACGCCGGATCGTGACCGGGAGCGATGCGGTGTCGGAGGTCAACGTGATCGTCTGGCGGGGCGGCAGGCGTACCGACTTCGCGGTCGTGGTCACCTGGGATCGGATCGACGCGAAGTCCCGGTCGCGGGCCGCCTCGCCGAGACCCGGCGCGGCGGCCACGCTCATCTGCTGGCGGAGTCGACGGGTGAGTGTCCGCGCCGGCGCCGTGCCGCCGGGGACCATCGTGGCCAGCGAATCGACGAGGCCTCCGGTCAACGACATCTGCGCGGCCAGTTCCGACAGGGGAGCGGGAGAGGCACCCTGGCGGATCGATCGCCGGAGTGTCGGCCCCTCGGTCGCGGTGTCGCCTGCGGCACGGGCGGCCGGAGTGTCCGCGATGACGCCGGCCAGGGGTGTCGGCGCCAGGAGCGGGTCCGAACCGTCCGGTCGGGCCGTGTCGAGCGCAGTCACGTACGCCGAGAGGAACGCGGCGGACGGGGTCCACCCCTCGGGCGGGGCGACCACCACACCGCGGCTGATCGAGGGCAGGTCGAGCGCGATGACCGAGAGGTCCGCGACCAGTTGGTTGGCGCCGAGGACCGGGTCGACGGACGTGAAGTGGTCGGCGAGTCCCCGGTCGAGTCGGACCGCCGGCGCGGTCCGACCGGCCCCGATGTCGAGCAGGAACGGCGCCGCCAGCGTGCGGGGGAACGCCGCAGGATCCAGGCCGACGAGTGCGTCGCCGGGCACGAGGTAGGCGGTCGCTCCCCGGTCGGCGAACCAACGGAGTGCCTGCTCGGACAGCCTGCCGTCCCAGGCCCCGAGGTCGGCGACGCTGCGGTCGGGGGCGTGCAGGCGGTCACCGAGGACCTCGTCGCCGGTGTCCTCCGACAGGTCGGCGAGCGGCGCCAGCTC
>JBDZUV010000117.1:0-9695 GCA_040255345.1 Actinomycetota bacterium
GCGACCTGAAGGTGCGTGACGAGCCGGTTGCGCTGGTCATCTCCGACCAACGGATGCCCCAGGTCTCGGGCTTCGAGGTGCTCGAGGCGGCGAAGGGACTCTTCGCCGACCTGCGGACGGTGCTGCTCACCGCGTATGCCGACACCGAAGTCGCCATCGGCGCGATCAACCGGTTGCGCCTCGACTACTACATCCTCAAGCCCTGGGATCCTCCTGGCGAACGCCTGTACCCGGTGGTCGATGATCTGCTCGGCGATTGGCACGCCTCGCACCGCCCCAGCGACCAGGTGACCCGGGTCGTCGGTACCCGCCACTCCGCCGAGGCCCATGCCCTCCGAGACTTTCTGCAACGCAACCAGATACCGATGCTGTGGCTCGACGCGGACACCAGCGACGAGGCACAGCGGTTGCTCGCCGCGGCCGCCGGTCCGCTCCCGCTCGTGATCACCCCCGACGGCACCCGCCTCGACGCGCCCGACGTCGCCGCGCTCGCCGGCGCGTTGGGCCACAAGACCACCACCGAGACCGCGGTGTTCGACCTGGCCATCGTCGGTGCCGGGCCGGCCGGTCTCGCGGCCTCGGTGTACGGCGCGAGCGAGGGTCTGTCGACGGTCTGCATCGAACGCACCTCGCCGGGTGGGCAGGCCGGGCAGTCGTCGCGGATCGAGAACTACCTCGGTTTCCCCACGGGCATCGCCGGTGCCGATCTCGCACGGCGCGCCGTGACCCAGGCCCGACGTTTCGACGTCGAGGTGCTCACCCCGGCCTCGGTCCGATCGCTGGATCTGAGCGGTCCCTATCCGCGGCTCGAGTTGGGCGACGGATCATCGGTCACGTCCGGGGCGCTCGTGCTCGCGTGCGGCGTCGAGTACAACACGATCGACGTCCCCGGTGCGGCCGAGTTCGATGGGCGCGGCGTGTACTACGGGGCGGCGCTGAGCGAGCGCGACACGGTCGCCGGCGAGTCGATCGTGGTCGTCGGCGGCGCCAACTCGGCGGGCCAGGCCGCGGTGTACTTCTCGGACTACGCGAAGCGGGTCACGGTCATCTGCCGGTCGGCGTCCATCGGGGCGAAGATGTCGACGTACCTGGTCGACCAGATCGCCGCCCGCGACAACATCGACGTGCGGTGCGGCGCGACGGTCCAGAGGGTGCTCGGCGACGGCCGGGTCGAAGCGGTCCTCATCGCCGAGTCGGAGACGGACACGACCGAGGAGCTGCCCACTTCGTCGATCTTCGTGTTCATCGGCGCGTCGCCCCACACGTCGTGGCTCCCGGCCCAGATCGCCACCGACGACCGTGGGTTCATCCTCACGGGCCCCGCGCTGGGCCCGCGGCGGTACCCGGCGCAGGGCGGTACCGAACGCGACCCGTTCCTGTACGAGACCAGCGTCCCAGGGGTGTTCGCGGTCGGCGACGTGCGCGCCAGGTCGATCAAGCGGGTGGCGTCCGCCGTCGGCGAAGGGTCGGTCACCGTACAGATGGTGCACCAGTACCTGGGGAGCTGACCGGCACGCCGGGCTCCGGGCGCTACCGTGCGGAGCAGACCGGAACCCGTGAAAAAGGGAGCACACGATGGCCAGACTGGTGGTGATCGGCGGGGTCGCCGGCGGCGCTTCGGCCGCCGGACGGGCCAAGCGGCTCGACCCGGACCTCGACGTCGTCGTGTACGAACGGGGCGAGGTCACCTCCTATGCGGCGTGTGGCCTGCCGTATCTGGTCGGCGACCAGATGTTCGATGCCGACGATCTCGTCGCCCGCACCCCCCAAGAGCTCCGGGACGCCGGGCTCGATGTGCGCGTCGCTCATGAGGTCGTCGGCATCGACCCCGACGCACGCACCGTCGAAGTCCGCGATCTCGTGGGCGGCCGGTCCTTCACCGACGGGTTCGACGATCTGCTGATCGCGACCGGTGCGGCACCGATCCGCCCACCGCTGGACGGCGTCGACAGCCCGGGCATCCTGGGGATCAGATCCATCCCCGACGCCGCCACGATCGACGCGGTCATCCGGGAACGTGCCCCCGAACGAGCGGTCGTGGTCGGCGGTGGCTACATCGGGATCGAGATGGCCGAGGCGTTCGTCGAACGCGGCCTTGCCGTGACGATGATCGAGCTGCGCGACGCGCCCATGGCGACGTTGGACGCGGACATGGGCGGGCGCGTGGCCGATGCGATCCGCGACCTGGGCGTCGACCTGCGCCTCGGTACGAGCGTCGAGGGGTTCACCACCGCCGACGACTGGGTGGCCGCGGTGGCGACCGGTGACGGTGAGCTGCCGGCCGATCTGGTGATGATGGGTCTCGGAATGCGTCCGAGCGTGGCGCTGGCAGAGGGGGCGGGCATCGCGATCGGCCCGTCCGGTGCCATCGACACCGATGCCCGCATGGCCACCCGCACCGAAGGAGTCTGGGCCGCCGGTGACTGTGTCGAGTCTCTGCATCGCATCAGTCACCAGCCCGTCTCGATCGCCCTGGGCACGCATGCCAACAAGCAGGGGCGGGTCGCCGGCACGAACATCGCCGGGGGCGCGGCACGCTTTCCCGGTGTGATCGGCACCGCGATCACCCGGGTCGGGTCGACCGAGATCGCCCGGACCGGCCTGAACGAGACCGAAGCTCACCAGGCGGGTTTCGCCACGGTCGCCGCCACTGCCGAGGGCCTGACCCGCGCGCGGTACTACCCGGGCGCACAGGACCTGGCCGTGAAGGTCGTGGCCGAGCGCGGTACCGGCCGGATGCTGGGCGCCCAGATCGTCGGCGGACCCGAGGCGGGCAAGCGGATCGACGTGCTGGCGCTCGCCGTGTGGCACGGGATGGGCGTCGAGGAGTTCTCGATGCTCGACCTGTCGTACGCACCGCCGATGGCACCGGTGTGGGAGACCTCGATGATCGCCGCCCGCCTGACCGCGCAGGCGGCAACTGCTCCAGCCGCGAAGTGACGGGGGTCGCCCTGCGGCACGGGTGCACGCCATCGGGCACCACGGGCCAGTTCGCGACCTCGCGAGGCCCGAGATCCGTCGGGCGACCCGACCGATTCGACGCCGCGGAACGTGTTCTAGTCTCGGGGTGCGGCGATCGATGAACCGACAAGGGGAAGACCTCATGCTGCTGGAGAACTCGACGGTGCTGATCACCGGAGTGGGAACCGGCCTGGGACGCGAGTGCGCGCTGGCCGCCCGACGTGAAGGCGCCGACGTGGTCATCGCGGCCCGCAGCACCGACACGCTCGACACGATCGCCGACGAGGTCGACCCCACCGGCGACACGGTGCTCGCGCACCCCACCGACATCGGCGACCCCGATGCGTGCGCCACCCTCGTCGCCGCGGCCATCGAGCGGTTCGGTCGCGTCGACGCACTCGTCCAGGTCGCCGCGTACGACAACGCCTGGGGCGGCGTGTTCGACATGCACGACGACCAGTGGCGTCGGGCCTTCGACACCAACGTGCTCGGTTCGCTCAACATCGTGCGGGCGCTGGCCCCGTCGATGCGCGACGCCGGCGGAGGTTCGATCGTGCTGATCGGTTCGCAGTCGATGTTCCTGCCGCACCTTCCCCAGGCGGGTTACGCCGCATCGAAGGCCGCGTTGTTGTCGACGACCTATCACCTGGCCGACGAGTTGGGCCCCGACAACATCCGGGTGAACATGGTGGTGCCGTCCTGGATGATGGGCCCGCCGGTGCAGCTGCTGATCGACTACCGCTCGAAGACCGAAGGCAAGTCACCCGAGCAGGTCGTCGACGACATCGCCGGAGACTTCCCGCTCGGGCGCATGACCGGCGACGACGAGGTGGCCGACGTGGTGACGTTCTTCTGTTCGTCGCTCGCCAAGGCGGTGACGGGTCAGCACCTCCTGGTCAACGCGGGCGAACTGAAGCACTGACGTCCCGGGCATCCGGGCCGCCGATCAGACCCGTGCTACCGCCGGTAACATACCGGTCATGTCTTCTGTCGCCCTCGAATCCGCCCAGACCAGAGACCCCGAACGGGTCATCGAGGTCCGCCGACCCGATTTCGATGCGATGATCGCCGGGCTCGATCGGTCGTTCACCGCGGACGACGACGTGATCTCGGCCCATCTGCTCGCGGTGCTGTCGGGGTTGTTCCCCGACGGTGAGGAGATGTTCATCGAAGCGGTGCGGCACTACCGCGACCGGGTCACCGACCCGGCGCTGAAGCGGCAGGTGAACGCGTTCATCGGCCAGGAGGTCACCCACGGTCGTCAGCACCGCAAATTGAACGAACGCTTCGCCGAGCTGGGCTACCGCTCGAAGATCGTCGAAGCGTCGATGGCGGCAGACGAGTTCTCGCTCACCCCCGGCATGCAGCGTTTCGTCTGGCTGGTCAGCCGGGTCGGACCACTCAAGGGCCTGACCGAGAACCTCGAGGAACGCCGGGCCGCGGGCCCTGATCCGGTGTTCCGGCTCGCGCTCACCGCCGCGCTCGAGCACTACACCGCGGCCATGGCCGAACTGCTGCTCACCGACGCCGACCTGCAGGCGTTGTTCGCCGATGCCGGGCTGTTCCGGTTCTGGGCCTGGCACGCGATCGAGGAATCCGAGCACCGCTCGGTCGCGTTCGACGTGTACGAACTCGTCGGCGACGAAGACACCCGGGTCCGAGCCATGAAACTGGCCGGGCTGGGGTTGTTCTTCATCGCCGGCTGGCACACGGTGGCCGGTGTGCTGCACGACCGACGGTCCTGGCAGCGGCTCGGTCTCGCCAGGAGCATCTGGCGCAACCGCACCAATCCGCTGTTGTCCAAGCGATTCCGCAAGCGGATCGGCGAGTACTACCGAGACGGGTTCCACCCTCTCGACCACGACACCGCCGCTCTCGAATCCCGGTGGCGAGCCTGGCTCGATGACGACGGCCCCCGGCCCCCGGCGGTGTCGACCACGCAGCGGTGAGAGACCGCGCTGACTCAGTGGCCCGCGGCACGGCGGTGGCGGCGGGACGATTCGATCACCACGCCCGCAGCGAGCAGCCCGGCACCCAGGATGGCCAGATCAGCGGTCCGCGACCCGGTCATGGCCAGTGAGCCGGGCGAACCCCGGAGCGATCCGTGGTCGCCGGTTCCGGGTCCGTTTCTCCCGACGTCGTGCGGGCCGGCGGATGCGGGCACCGTCGTGTGGGTCGTGGCACCACTCGACGAGGTCGGTGCCACCGTCGTGACCGGCATCGTCGTGACCGGCATCGTCGTGGGCGGCAGCGTCGTGCCGGGCAGGGTCGTGGGCGGTCGGGTCACGGCCCGGGCACAGTCGCCCTGGTTGTGGCCGGAGTTGGCTGCATCACAGTTCCACGACGGCCACTGGGGTGCGGTTGCCGATCCGGTGTGCCAGACCTGGAGCACCCCGTCACGGCGGAATTGTGCGACCTCCATCGTCCCGTCCCCCTCCCAGTCGCCGATCGCCGGTGTTCCCACCGTCCACCCGCCCGTCAGCTTGGGCCAGCCCGCGGGTGACGATCCGGTCGCGTCGAAGGCGTTCAACGTGTAGACCCCGTTGCCCGCGATCACCTCCGCGGCACCGTCACCGTCGAGATCGCCGATCGCCGGTTGCACGAAGAACGCCATGTCGCTCACCGCCTGGGGAAACCCGGGCAACGGCGTACCCGTGGTGCCGTCGTAGGCCATGACCTGGTCGTCGTTGGGCAACTGCAGGTCGTTCAACTGGATGTCGACCAGGCGTGAAAAACCCAGCGTCGGCACGCCGATGTCGTGGGAACCGTCCCCCGACAGGTCGCCCAGGGCCGGGCCGGCGAACGCGACGATCGTCGCCGCGAGATCGTCCGAGTTCCGGTCGGCCCCGAACTGGCCCGCGCGGACGTTGCCGAGTCCCGCGGCCCACACCGCGGGGATCGCACCGTCGGCGGTGCTGCCGTAGGTGGGCGTGCCGTCCGCGTCGAAGACCATGAGGGTGCCGGTGGCACTCGCCGCGGCCACCTGTGGGGGGCCGGCGGGCCCCACGAGGTGCCCGACGACGGCCGGCATGGTGACTCCGTCACCGATCGTGGGCAGCGCCTCGGTCTGGAGCATGGGGAGCTTCACCGGCCAACCCGGCAGATACGCGCCCGCGTCGGGGTTCGCGGTGCCCGCGGGCGCTGGGGCCGCGTCGGTGCCCTTCGACGAGATCGCGTACAGCCGGGAGTTCCCCAGATCAGACACCTGTTGCAGCAGGGTCACCATGTCCCGTCCGTCACCACCGATGTTCACCGCTTCGCCGTATTCCTCCTGGGCGCCGATGATGATGTCCACGTGGCCGTCACCGTCGAGGTCGGACAGCGTCGGCGTGGCGGTCAGTGAACCGCCCTCCTTCGCGTCGGCACCGGGTGCGAAGGTCACGTGGTGGCTGACGGGGTCGACCGACGCGACCGTGTCGGGGTCGACGACGAGCACCGGGAAGCCCTGCACCGGTGTGCCGTCGGCGTGCCAGGCGTACACATGGCGGTCCATGCCGGCCGCGACGATCTCCAGGGTTCCGTCGCCGTCGAGATCGCCGAGCGCGGGCGCGCTGAAGAAGCCTGGCTGGGTCCGGTTGAACTCGTCCTGCGACTCAGAGCTGTCACGGGAATAGGCGGGATTCGAATGCATCGTGGCGACCCGGTGTCCGCTTGACGACCACACGTAGACACCGCCGTCGACATCTGCGTCGACGACCTCGGCCTGCCCGTCACCGTCGAGATCGCCGACGGCCGGCGCGCCCAGCACGAACGCGCCGGCGGGCGTGTCGATGCCGTCGGCCGCGCCGGTCGCCGAACCGGTCGGCCAGAACGGCGATGGGTCGCCCGAGACCGGGAATCCCGCCGACTCGGAGCCGTCCGACTCGAACGCGTGGATCTGCCCGTCGTCGGTCGCGACGACCAGCTCGTTGCGACCGTCGCCGTCGAGGTCGACGAAGCGGGCCGACGAGCTTCCCGCACCGGCGATCTTCTTCGGATACCCGGCGACCAGGTCACCGTCGTCATGGACGAAGACCTGTTTCTGCATCTCGCCGTCCAACCCGTCGCTCTCCCCGCCGTGGGCGTGCACGACCACCCGGATCCGTACCGAGTACTTCTCTTCGTCCGGTCGGTTCCGGTCGGCCGCGTCGGTCGGGGTGCCGTGCCCCCCATCGGGAAGGGTCGCGGCGACCTCGGCCAGGTCGAGGTGCGCGAGCGTGCCGTCGACCGCCGCGGTCAACCCGGTGCCGGTTCCCGCCGTGTGCCAGGTGTCGGCCGCCGGATACTCGGGCCCCTGCATGCCGGGCGCCCACTGGACCTCATAGTCGTAGGAATCGGCCCGGGGTGCCGCGACATGGCCGGTCACCGGAACCGATCCCGCGATTCCCTCGACGTCGAACCACGATGGCGAGTCGATCATGGCTTCGGGCGGAATCCGGCGGTCACGGACCGCCTTGACGATCTCGTAGGCGTTCATCCGGCCGTAGCCATAGGTGCCGTCCCAGCCGGGCCGCGACGGGTAGCGGACCGTGTCGGCGATCGGGTTCCCCGACGGGGTCCCGAAGTCGTTGGCCGGATCCACCGAGTTGGGGGTCGAGAAGTCGACGTCATCCGCGGTGGCCCGCACGATCTGCATCGCCTCGTTCGCCGACAGCGTGATGCCGCGGTCGTCCGCGGCGCTCTGCAATAGGCCCATGATGCCCGCGGAGATCCCGGTCGCCTCCGACGAACAGCTCGACGACGAGACCGACACGAACGTGCGCCCACCGAAGTTCGTGCAGCCGTTCAGGGCGAGATATCCGGTCTCTGCGCCGTCCTGGAGCAGACCGCTCTTCAGGTGGGTGACCGAGTTGACCGTCATCGTGTGCTCGAGGGAACTCGACAGGTTCGGATGTCTGGAAGCCTCGTCGGCCATCGACGCGACCGTCACGACCCCACGGGCGTACGCGGCGTCGATCGCCTGCTGCGCCGCGGTCGGGTTGGTGATGGCCCCGAGCGCCTCCTGGATCACCCGCGCCCCGTGATCGAGGGCGAACAGCACCCCGGCGGCAAAACGCTGCCCATCGGCGATGAACGAGTCGCCGACGCGCACGGGTACGAACTGGCACTCCGGACACGTGCCGACGTCACGATCGCCGTTCGCGTTCGCCACCGAGTCGTCGGCCTCCCCGCTGCCGTGGCCGTAGTCGACGGTGTCGAACGCATCGTTGTCGCCGTAGAGGAAGTCCCAACCGGAGATGTCGTCGACGTAGCCGTTGTGGTCGTCGTCGATGCCGTTGCTGAAGGCCGGGTCGAGAATGAGGTCCTCGGGGTCGGCCAGCCCGTTGCCGTTGCGGTCTCCGACCGCGCCGAAATCATCGATGTCGAACCTGCCGTCGCCGTTGCAGTCGCCGTCGGGACGGGACGACGCACACGGTGGCCGCGCCTCACCGAGGTTGATGTGGGCCTTGTCGGCGAGGTCGGCCATGTAGTCCGCGTTGCGCCAGCGGATTCCCGAATCGAGGATGGCGATGAGCACGTTCGGATTTCCCTGGGTGACCCCCCAGGCGAGGTCGACCGCGACCCCCTTCTGGCCACAGAGGTCGTGCGGCGACGCGGCGAGGGCCGGGTCGCGCCACGACGTGCGTCGATAGTCGTTTCGATCGAACTCACCGGGGAGAGACGCCGGTTCGTCTGCGGGCCCGTAGCGCCAGTCGGAGCAGTCCAACGGGTGGGGCGCGGCCGCGTCGGCCGAACCGCCCGGCTGCGAGGCCACCACCGACGCGACGCCGAGGACGAGCGCGCACAACCCGATGCAGCGTTTGCGGATCGTTGGTGACATGGAGTTCCCCTGTGATCGTCTGCGCGCGGCTGTCGATGCGCCTGAGACTCTAGTTCCATCGACCCATCGACGCCGCGTGTCGGGGGTGGGTCGAAGGTGATCCGGCGACATGGTCATCCGACATAGGTCATATGACCCAATGTCGTCCAACTTCCCGCCGGCAAGTTGGACGTAGAGTAGTTGAGCCATTACGCTACGTATTGTCGGGTGGATTCGTCGACAATGATGTGGAGTTTTTGCCCCCTGCGTGCCATAATGGCCGAGCAGGAAGCGGGTATATCGAACCGCACCGGCCGCATGGCCCAGTGGTCCAGCGGTGTGTGACCACGAACCGAGCCGAACCACCGCAAAACCCAGTTGGAGAGAGGCATCATGAACATTCGCAAGAGGATCGCCGGCACCTGTCTTGGCACCGGCCTCGTTCTCCTCGTCATTGCCGGGTCGGGGCTGACCGCAATAGCAGGTTCGGAGACCGTCTACAACGCGGCCCTCAAGCCGGCACACGAAGGGACCGCCTTCGCCGACGCCACACAGGGTTCGGCCGAGGCATGTGACGTCCCCGGCATGCAGGCCGACAAGTACTACTGGCATTTCGTGCTTCCCGACAACGACCAATCCTTCACCGCAATCGAGGCCACGTTCGAGAATGCGGGGACGGTGACCGACTTCTTCAGTTTCCCGACGGCCAAGCACGCCTACGTCGCGACCGACACGCCGGACACACTCGTGACCGCCCGGGCGGTGGTGACACCGGGCGACACCGGAACGGTGATCTTCAACCTGAGCCACGTGTGCGGCGCCACGGCACCGCCGGTGACGACCACCACCGGGGTCACCTCCACGACCGTGGAATCGGCCAGCACCCTGGCACCGACCACCACTCTGGCTCCCACGACGACCGAAGCCCCCACCACGCTGGCGCCCACCACCACCG
>JBDZUV010000118.1:0-7341 GCA_040255345.1 Actinomycetota bacterium
CAGCTTCGACCAGTTCAACGACGCCGGCCTGCGCGCAGCATTCACCTGACCGCTCCGGGCGAACCGGGACCTGTTCCGCACTCGGCTCGCCGAGCTCGCTCACGGCGTCGCGGAGTCGAGGTGTCGTGCACGGCGAGCATGCGAGCCGGCCGGTCACCGACCAAGCGGAACGCATGCGGGACGCCCCTCGGCATCGAGACCCAGTGGTGTGCGGTCGTCACGTACTCGGACCGTCGATGACTGCAGTGCTCACGGTCCCAGCCATCGAATGTGGTCGCGGCGACGCTGATCTGGCTCGGTCGGGTTCGAGACCGTGCCCGATCGGAGGATGCGAGGTGCGGGGTGGACCCGTCGCGACGGACCCTCACGTGGTCGGAGAGTGCGAACTGGATGCTGTCGACTCAGGACGCCCGCAGGATCTCGGCCGCGCGCCGGAACATCACGTCCGCGGGGTGTCCCTCGGGCTCGACGTTCGAAGCGTTCATGAACACGACGATGCTCACACCGGTTTCGGGATCGTGGAACACAGCCGCGGTGAAGCCGAAGCCTTCACCGTTGTGACCCCAGTACCCATCGGTCTCGCCGATACCGAGCGCGTAGCGGTCATAGGGCGGGCCCGAATCGAGCGGGCTCCCTTCGAGGCGCTCCTTCTGGGTGGCCGGGTCGAGGAGGCTCCCGGTGGCGAGCGCCTCGGCCCAGAGGCGTCCGTCGTCGAGTGTGGAGGTCATCGCCCCCGCCGGTCCGTAGATCGAGAGGTTGTCGGGCTGGGGGGTCGGCTCACCCTCGTCAGGCTGGTAGCCGACCGGATGGGGTGACGTCCACTTGGCGGCATCGATCTGGTAGTGCGTGTCGGTCAGACCGAGCGGCTCGATGATGCGCTGCTCGACCGCCTCGCCGAAGGATTTGCCGGTCACGTCCTCGACGACTGCTCCCAGAAGGTTGGTGTTGGCGTTCGTGTAGACGTGTTCGGCCCCTGGCGCGAACTGTGCCGGCAGGCCGAGCATGAAGCCGTTGAGTTCGGCCAAGGTGAAGATCCGGTCGGGATCCTCCTCGAACTCGACGCCGAAGCGCTCGTTGGTGTAGTCGGCGTTGCCGCTCGACATGAGCGCGAGCTGACGCAAGGTGATCTCGTCGCCGTCGGTCACGCCACTCACGTACTCGTCGATGGTGTCGTCGAGGTTCAGCTTGCCTTCGTCGGCGAGCTGGAGGATGAGGGTGACGGTGTAGGACTTGGTGACGCTGCGCAGCGGCCAGGTCATGTCCGTGTCGGCGGGCGTACCGGCCTCGATGTCGGCATCGCCCATCGCCGTGGTCCACGAACCCCGCCCGGGCACCCACACACCGGCAACCGCACCCGGCACGCCATAGGTCGCCATCGTCTCCTCGAGCGCCGTGGTGAGCTCGGCCTGCAGTTCTTCGGGCAGGTCACCCTTCGGTGACGCGGCCACGGTGGAACCCGAGCCCCGCTTGTGCGTCGTGGCGGTCGTGGTCGTGGTCGCCTCGTCGTCTCCCGACGAGCACGCCGTGAGGGGAAGCGCAACCAGCAGAGCAGCCGCAAGGGTGGCCCTCGTCGATGATGAGATGCGTGGCCGTCCGGTCCGTGTCATGGGGCGTCACGCTAGGGGATCTGTGGAAGAGCGCCGCCAGGCCCACCGGTTCGACCACATCGTGTGGTTCGATCAGCCGAGGAGGCGGATGACTCGACCGGCCCGACGCACCGCTCAGGTCACCGGCTCAGGAACCGTCCTCGAGCTTCGTCCGTCGTCACCGCACACGACTGGGCCAAGAACCAGCGCTCTCACCAGCAGTACCGATGCACTTCGTCGCAAGAGTTCCCCCTGGGTCGTGATCGACCGGTGGTGATCGGCCGGGATCGTGATCCACGTCGTACAAGGCACATTGCGGACGAGGACGGCCGGCACCGAACGCCGAGGAAGCTACACCACGTCCACTGCCGCCAAGGTCATGCTTCTCGCTTGCCAGGCCGAGATGTGACCCGTCACCGCGCGGATTCGCCACCGTGCACACTGGGAGGGTGCGAGGCGTCGACTGGCTGTTCCGGGATCGGGTCCATGGCGGTATCACGATCGCCCAGTTCCCGAACTGGCCACTCGGCGTGTGGATGGTCACCGTGGCCGTACGCCTCATCGCCCACCCCCGGGGCACCGTGGGAACGGCCGTCGAGGTCACCGGCACCGCCGCGCTGGTGATCTGGGCGGTCGACGAGATCGTGCGGGGCGTGAACCCGTGGCGACGCATGCTGGGCGCCGTCGTGTTGGCGGCGACCGTCTTGGGCGTGACCAGGCGACTGACCGACTGAGCCACACCCGACGCCGCGGAGCCGCCGCTGAAGCGGGGTCTGTCGCCCGACGTGTTCAGGGCGTCCCGTCGCGCAGTCGCTCGCGCACGTCGTCGCCTTCGCGCCCCACTCGAATCAGCGCGGCGGCAAGACGCGGCAGGTCGGCGGGCGGGCAATGCCGCGCCAGATCGTCGGCGTCGCCGGGTAGACCGACTTCGGTGGCGGTGCTGAGGGCGGGCTCGCCGAAGAAGGGTTGGTACTCGGGCCATTCGCCCTGTGCTTCGCGGAGGAAGATGTCGGCGCCGACGTCGCCGATGCCCTTGAACTCCTTCAATCGCCGCCGGGCCTCTCGCGTATCGCCGTCGGCGGTGGCACGGAGCTGCCGGAGATCGCCGTGGTACTGGTCGGTGACGAGTTCGGCGGTGGCGGCGAGCATCCGGGACGTGCTCTCGTCGTAGCGCGCATAGCCGGAGCGGTTGAGGACGTCGGTGCGTTGCTTCCAGGTGGCGTCGGTCATCGCCTTCGGGGTCCGCCAACCGGCGTCCCGCAACGCCCGCATCGCGTCGACGGCGATGTTCGAACGGATCCGTGCGCTGAGCAGCAACGACAGACACAGCAGTTGGAACAGCGACGACGCGCCGCCGCGCAGCGGGATGCCCGCCTCGCTCGCGTAGGTCGTCCCCCAACCGTCGAGCAGTCGGGCGACGAGGTCGTCTCGGGTTGGGGGCAAGGGAACCTCACGTTGCCGATCGATGGATCCGGACCGGCCGTCTCGCGGTCGGTCCGATGTCGGCCGTCGTCCGCGGCGGAGCAGCCTGATGGCCGCCGCCATTGGCTGCTCTTCCCTGTAGTGGGCGCGTCAAACGCGACAAGTGAGCAGCACATCGGCAGGTGCGACCGGGAAGGTCCTCACCGGCTCGGTCGAACCCCCGGCGACCCCGACGAGGCTGCCTGGGTGGTGGCGGCCCTGCGGGGCGCACAGCTTCCCACGTCGCCCTCACCGACCGGTCCCCTCCGCCTGTGTCCTCACCTGAACGAGTCCCGGTGGTTCATCTCCACGGATCGGGCCCGTGGGGTGCGGCGTGATCGACAGCGACGACTCGGCCGACGGGCACGACCTGGCGAGGGAACCGGCAGCGGCGGTCAGGCCGAGATCGGCAGCGGTGCGGAGGGCGGACTCACCGAAGAAGGGTTACGTTGAAGCTGCCTCCCCATGTGGAGGAGGCGACCCCGGCAGGCATCGTGTCGTGGCGCGGGGAACGGGGGTCGACCCACTTCACGACCGATGCCGGATCAACGAGGAGAGCCATGACCGTCAATCCGACCGATGCACAGATCAAGACACTGATCGCCGATTCCAAGCACATGGACGGCGAGGTGGTGATGCTCAACCTCCTCAAGTTCAAGGACCGGGCGAGCAGCTCGGGCGGCGGGACCGGCGAGGAGTCGTACATGCGTTACGGAGCGTTGGCGACTCGCAAGGTCGCCGAACGGGGAGGTCGAATCGTGTGGATGGGTCGACCCGACTCCACCGTGATCGGCGACGAATCGGCCGGCGACTGGGACGTGGTCGTGCTGGTCTCGTACCCGAGCCGCAGGGCCTTCCTCGACATGACCTCGGACCCCGACTACCAGGCCGGCCACGCCGATCGGGAGGGTGGCCTCGAACGCATGGCCCTCGTCGCCATGACTCCCGACGAGGGCTTCGCAACGCCACCGTCCTGACATCAGGTCGAATCGACCACCGGCGTCGAGCTCACCAGCTGATCTCGATCTCGATCTCCGATTCGGCACACGCGCTGATATCGACCTCGACGTTCACCTCGTCGGGCACATCGATCGTGATGGTCCGGTCGTTCTTGCGGAACGAGATCTCGTTGTGGCGTGACAGCTCATCGGCGATCTCACGCAACTTGTCGGCCGCCGCCTCACGCGTCATGCGCGCTTCGGACTCGTATTCGATCAGTGCCATGATGGCCTCCTCGGATTGGTCGACGACGGGTGCCGGGGCCTTGGCGGGTCCAGAACCAGATGGTACCTGGGCCCGACGTCGCCATCGAGGCCTCGACCGCGACCCTCGGATCGCCACCTGAACCGAACGTCCAGGTCACTCGACGGCGACGGATCGGTCGAGTAGAACCCAGCCATGGCCTGGGACCTGCTCGTGATGCGTTCGGATCTGTCGAAGACCACACTGGTGGAGATTCCGACTCCTGATCCGGCCGCAGGGCAGGTGCGGTTGCGGGTGGACCGTGTCGGCCTCACGGCCAACAATGTGACCTACGCCGTGTTCGGCGAGGCGATGAAGTACTGGGACTTCTTCCCCGCCACCGACCTCGACGGCGTGCCCCAGGGCCGGGTGCCACTGTGGGGCTTCGCCGAGGTCGAGGTGAGCACGGTTGCCGAGATCGCGGAGGGAACCCGGCTCTATGGCTACCTGCCCACCAGCAGCCACCTGCTCGTTGAGCCGGCCAAGGTGGACGAACGGGGATTCCGTGACGCCAGCCCACACCGCCAGCACCTGCCGGCCCCCTACAACCGGTTGACCACGACGGTGGCCGACCCGGCGTACGACGCGGACCTCGAAGACCTGCAGGTCCTGTACCGGCCACTGTTCATGACCAGCTTCATGCTCGCCGACTTCATCGACGACCATGACCGCTTCGGCGCCGATGCCGTGGTCATCTCCAGCGCATCCTCCAAGACCTCCTATGGCGCCGCGTTCCTGCTCGAAGGCATCCGGCGCATCGGCCTGACCAGTGCTGGCAACCGGGCGTTCACCGAGTCGCTCGGCTGCTACGACGAGGTCGTCACCTATGACGAGGTCGACGATCTCGCACCCACGAAAGCGATCTACGTCGACGTCGCCGGCGACGGTGCGCTGCGACGCCGGGTGCACGAGCGCCTCGCACCGGTCCACTCAGCGGTCGTCGGCGCTGCCCACCACGACGCCGCGCCCGACCTCGGCACCGACGACCTTCCCGGGGCGCGCCCGACGTTCTTCTTCGCTCCCGATCAGATGCGCAAGCGCTACGCCGACTGGGGCCCCGACGGCGTCGAGGATCGCCACGCCGAGGCTTGGGGGCGCTTCGCCCCGGTGGTCGCCGACTGGGTCGACGTCGTCGTCGGCAACGGCCCCGGCGCGTTGGCCGACACCTGGCGCGAGGTGCTCGCCGGCAGCACCCCGCCACGAGTGGGTCACGTCATCGAGCCCTGAGCACGCCGGTTCGGCGAACTACGAACGGCCCGGCTGGTCCCCCGGCGCGGACCGAGCCGGTTCGTCTCTGGAAACCGAGTCGATTCGAGAGCCCCGCCACCGCGACCGGAACCGGAGCGGAGAGTTCCGTGTCGAGCTTCCAACGTGGCGTTCAGGGAAGACGATCGCGACACGTACCCGTCATCGCCGAGCGCGCCGTCGATCACTTGATCGTCGGAGGAGTGCGCGGGTCCGATGCCGTGCGCGGTGTGGCCGGGCTGGGATCCGGCGCGGCGGGACAACTAGGTATTGAGAATGAACGGATCACTGGTGGTCGGCGTTCCCACCGAAGTGAAGCAGGATGAAGGCCGAGTGGCGGTGACCCCGGACGGGGTCGCCGAGTTGCGGACCGCCGGCGTGGACGTGTTGGTGCAGTCCGGGGCGGGCACCGACGCGGCCTTCGACGATGCGGAGTTCGCCGCGGCCGGTGCCGAGGTCGTCGACGGCGCCGCCGAGGTGTGGGAGCGGGCCGGGCTGGTCTGCAAGGTGAAGGAGCCTCAGCCGTCGGAGTACCGGTATCTGCGCAGCGACCAGGTGCTGTTCACCTATCTGCACCTGGCCGCCTACCCCGCCGTCGCCGATGCGCTGCTCGCGGCGGGGACCACCGCGATCGCGTACGAGACGGTCACCGACGCGCGGGGAGGTCTGCCGTTGCTGGCACCGATGAGCGAGATCGCCGGTCGGATGGCGGTGCAGATCGGAGCGCACCTGCTGGAGCGACCCAACGGCGGTCGGGGTGTGCTGCTCGGCGGCGCGCCGGGGGTTCGACCGGGTCGGGTCGTGGTGCTGGGCGCGGGAACGGTCGGGTGGAACGCCGCCCGGGTCGCGGCCGGGATGGGCGCCCAGGTCGATCTGTTGGACCTGAGCCTGGCCCGCCTGCGAGAGCTCGACGAGTTCGGAGTGGGCCGGGTCACGACTCTGGCGGCGAATCGTGGGGTGGTGGCGCGCGCGGTGGCCCGTGCCGACCTGGTGATCGGGGCGGTGTTGGTGCCCGGTGGACGGGCCCCGGTGGTGGTCGAGGAGGACATGGTGCGGTCGATGCAGCCCGGCAGCGTCATAGTGGACACGGCGATCGACCAGGGCGGATGCGTGGCGACGGCGCGGGAGACCACGCACGCCGAACCGACGTTCGTGGCGCACGACGTGATCCATTACGCCGTGGGCAACATGCCCGGCGGTGTACCGCGCACCTCCACCCAGGCGTTGGCGAACGCGACGCTGCAGTACATCGCGGCGATGGCCCGGGACGGGCTCGGGGCGCTGGAGACGATGCTGGGTCTCGTCGACGGCGTGAACACCCATCGGGGCGCGATCGTGAACGCGTCGGTGGCCGGGGCGTTGGGGCGTGAACCGGGTCGGCTCGACGGTTGAGCGTGCTACCGGTTCGACACAGCGACCGACGGAAGAAGCCGCTCAGGCAACTGTTCGATCGAGCAGGTGACGGGTCTTGGCCACTGAACCCGGCAGGACCGAGAAATGGATCTGGCCATCGTCGTCGACCGCGACGATCCGGACCACAGCCTGAGCCTGACCGTTACCTGCGAGCAGCATGGCGCCCGGTTGCACCCGTTCGGGCGCTCGCGCGTCGGCCAGAGTTGACCAGCCCAGCGCATCGTCATCCAGAGCATTGAGATCGGCCAAGAGATCGAGATCGGTCATCGGATCACCACGTTTCGGTTCAATGCTCATGGTAGGGGTTCACCCAGCTCCGGTGCTCACCGTTTCGCAGCGCTTCGATGTCCGTCTCGAGGTCGTCGAAGACCACCGTGAAGTGGTCCGGGTTCCG
>JBDZUV010000118.1:7441-9623 GCA_040255345.1 Actinomycetota bacterium
CCAGAACAGAGTCATCTCCGGGGTTGCCGTATCGTGGCCCTTCGGCGCTTCACGGCACGCGACTCAGCTGATTCGCCTTCGGTGTCACCGGGCCGTTCCCCGGCCTCGACAGCCGCTTTGGGCAGCCATTACGACGATGTCGTCGGATGGGATTCCGAAATCCTTCGCATCAGGTCTGTGGGTCGAGGCGACTCGTACAAGCGTCTGCATCGTGCGTCGATCGGCACGAACCCTCGTACCACCTGAGGGTGCATCAGGCCACCGGCGAGCGCCTCAGCGGCATCAGTGCCCCGCATAGTCTGGAGCGAGCCATTCGGTTGCAGACCACGGGAACTTGTTGAGGTCCCTGTTGAGTTCGGTCATCTTGGAGTGGAGAACCGGATCGGTCACCCAGAGATTGTTGTCGGGATCACCCGCGCGCACGCCGAATCCCAGAGGATTTTCGAAGTTCAACGACATCACCCAATGGTTCTTGTCCGTGATGATTCCACCATGGTCTTGAATGGCGTGCAGAACCGCCGTCATCGTCGGACCAAGACCGCGCACGGCAGCATAGGAGTCGACGTCGAAGCTCTTGGGGAGGGTGAATACCTGACCCACCTCTGGCGCGTTGGGATAGATGTTCGGATCGAGAGAACCGTCAGTTTGCTTCGACGGAAAACTCATCGAACCTGATTTGTAATCCGGGAAGGTCATCGAGATCATATGGTCGATCTGGTCTCTTCGAACCTCCTCGGGACCGATCTGTGTCAGCTCGTTGCTCATTCCGACAACACTCGAACTGCCCTGGATCAGACCAAGCCAGTAGTTCCAGTATCCTGCCTTGCGTCCACCCTTGTCTCCGTACCAGTAACCTGCCGCCGAGAATGTCCACCCTCCTTCAGGACGAGGCGTCACCCCGAAGTATGACCTCCAGATCCCCGTGCCCACATCGTAGATCGCAAGAGCGCGGTCACCACCGGCGCTCGGCGCAGCCCACGTTGGCAGCGGAATCTGCCCAGTCGTCATCTGTACGAGCTTGGGAAACGTCGTGACTCTCGAGGAGGTCGACGAAAATGCTTGGAGATTCTGATGCGGGTTCGATGAATCGACGACGTAGATGGGAATGCTGTCATTGGCCTGCATCCCCATACCCACGCTCGCACCCAGCCGAATAGTATCCGCCCATCTTGGTGGCAGATACATTCTGGGGAGTTCGTCGGAAACAAAGGACGCAATGCGCGAAGAGTTCGATGCTATCGGCGCATCCTCTGGGATGCTTCTGGTGGCCATTGTGCCGTCGGCGACGTAATGATCCGGGTCGAGTGGGTCCCAGTTCTGGGTGGCACTCAGGTCGGCCGAGGTCTTGGCGGGATCGATTTCAGCCAACGGGGCGATCGTGCTGTTGTCGGTTGTGGTGAAACAGTGGTCGGCCTCGGCGATTGAATCGGTGGCCTGATAGTCGAATCCGTTGAAAATACAGCTTCTCTGGGTATCGAATCCCCGCGCGGTGTTCAAGCCCGATGGGAGACACGACGCAAGCGCCACACTGGACGTCAGGAGTGCCATCGCGACGATGATCTTTTTCTTGTTCATGGAGAATATTTCTGCAGACTCTTACCGTCGAGCTACGACACGCCAGTCGGCGGCGCCCATCGCGACGACCCGATCCCCGAGGGCATCGGCACGATCACCGACTTTCTTGAAGGCGGCATTGCCGAGGTCGGGGGCCGCGGGGTCGCTGCGCCGCGCGCGCCAACGGCGGGCGGAGCGTCGCATCATCCCCATGCTCGGAGAGCGCCGCGGCAGGGTGTTCGAGGACGCGCTCCACGTCGCGGCCGACGAGATCGCCGGCCGCGCCGACGCCCCCGCCGGCCGCTGATCCTCCGGGTGGTGTCGGGCGCGATCGGCGACGACTGGTCAGGCGCCCACGCCTATGCGGGCCTCGGTGACTCCGAGAGAGAAGTCGAAGCTCCGCATTCCGTTGTTGGCGAGGCCGACCGCGAGCAGGCCCGCGCCTTCGAGCCAGTGCGCCATCTTCAGGTTGCCGACGTCCCGCGGGCGCAATCCGAGGCTCTCGATGAACACCTTCACGTCGGCCTTGGCCCGGGCGTCGTCGCCGGCGATGAACACGTCGGGCTGTCCGTCTTCGAGGACCTGGCGGAAGATGGTGTTGAACCCCTTCACCACGTGGGCGCTCGCC
>JBDZUV010000119.1:0-9548 GCA_040255345.1 Actinomycetota bacterium
GCCGCGAGGAACAGGATGACGTCACTTGCCGTGGTCATGATGAGGCGTCCTCCGACCGGGAGGAAGCGCCGGGCGCGCTGTCGGACCCGCCCTCCAGCGACCCGGTGCTGCCCGTGGTGCGCTCACCGTTCAACGCGGCGCGCACCAGCGAGTCGAGATGCTCGATCGCCCGACGTGCCTTGTCGGGGTCGTCGAACCGGATGAAGTGGACCTCGACCATGGGCGGCTCCGCGGTCGCATCGATCGTCATGGTGTCGGGCGTGAGGGCGATCATGTTCGCCAGCAGCGACACGGCCTCGGGTGTGGCACCTTCCATGTCGTAGGTCAACCGACCGGTGCGGGCCCTGCGGCGTGGGGTCAGGACCTCCCTGGCGACCACGAGGTTCGAGGTGATCAGGCTCACCCCGAGATGCCCGATCAGCCGCGCCACGCCGATCGGACTGACCCGCAGACCGGGTGTGAACCGGTGACGTGCGGGCATGGCGACCAGGATCGCGACGGCCAGGACGACACCGATCACCACCTTGGAAGGCTCGAGGCTGCCCCATGCGAGGAGCCACAGGGCGACCAGGCCGACGACGCTGGCTACGAACCTCATCGGGCCACGGACCTCATTGGTCGAGCACCTTGTCGATGTAGGTGCGGGGGTGCACCAGGTCGCCGGCCGTGCGTTCGGAGAACGAGAAGATTCCTCCTGCCGCGGCCGCGATCACCAGGGTGGCCGCCACGAGGGCGACGGTCGGGGCGATCATCAACGCCGGCGCTCCGAATCTGCCCGACCGCTCCGCACTCGCCGCCGGTGTCGGTTCCTCCTGCGGACTCCAGAACGCACCCACCCAGATGCGCATCATCGCGTACAGGGTGAGCAGGCTCACGCCGAGGGCCACCGCCACGATGAGCGCCCGGTTCGCGTCGAAGCCGGCGATCACCAACGACAGCTTCGAGATGAAGCCCGAGAACGGAGGGATGCCGGCGATGCTGAGCGCGGGAAGCAGGAACAGCAGGGCGACCAGTGGTGCGGTGCGCAGCATCGCCCCGATCCGTTTGAGCTGGCTCGAACCACCGGCGTACTCGACCAGTCCACCCGCGCAGAACAGTGCGGTGGTCACCACGACGTGGTGCACCATCGAATACACCAGCGCCGCGATGCCCGCGACCGTGCCGAAGCTCAGCCCCATGATCATGAACCCGATCTGGGAAACGATCGTGAAGCTCAGGATCCGCTTGAGGTCGTCTTGCGCGATCGCTCCGAGCACACCCACCACCATGGTCAGGCCAGCGACCCACAACAACACGTCGGTCGGCATGTCGGGGGCGAAGAGCAGCAGCTGGGTGCGCACGATCGCGTACAACCCGACCTTGGTGAGCAGCCCCGCGAAGATGGCGGTGATCGGCGACGGCGCGATCGGGTAACTGTCGGGCAGCCAGAAGAACAGCGGGAAGATGGCGGCTTTGATGCCGAACACACCGAGCAGCAGCAGGGCGAACGCCTGGCGCAACCCCACGGGAACCGTCGCCAGTTTCAGTGACAGGTCGGCCATGTTCAACGTGCCGGTCGCGGCGTACAACAACGCCAACGCGGTCACGAACACGGTCGATGCGAGCAGCGAGATCACGATGTAGGTCATGCCCGAACGCACCTGGGCACGGCGTCCGCCCAGGGTGATGAGCACGTAGCTGGCGGTCAGCATCAGCTCGAACGACACGAACAGGTTGAACAGGTCACCGGTGAGGAACGCGCCCGAGACCCCCGCGGCGAGGATCAGGTACACCGATTGGAACGCCACGTGGTTGCGTTCGGTTCCGGGCTCGCCGATGGCGAACACCGCAACGGCCAACAACACCGCCGTCGCGACCACCAGCATGACCGCGGCGAAGCGGTCGGCGACGAGTGCGATTCCCATCGGTGCCGCCCAGCCTCCCCCGTGCGCGACGAGCGTGCCGCTGCGGTCGACCTCGACGAGGAGCAGCACCGAACACCCCAGGGTGAGGGTGAGCACGGTGAGCGACACGATGCGCTGCACGGTGCGCGACCGACCGGTCAGGACCGCCACCGCCGCTCCGACCAGGGGCAGCAGGAGGGGGAGTGCGACGAGACGACTCACAGTTCCTCGACCTCGACCTCGACCGGCTCGGGCATCGACTCCTCCTGGTCGGCCACGTCTTCGCCAGGACTGGTGTCGCGGGAGATCATCCGGTCGGCGACGTCGTCTGCGACCTCGTCGTCGTCGGTGAGTTGCCAGCTCCGGTAGGCGAGTGCCAGCAGGAACATCGTCACCGCGAACGAGATCACGATCGCCGTGAGCACGAGTGCCTGGGGGAGCGGATCACTCATGGTGCCCCCGACGGATCCCACGATCGGCGGGTAGCCGCGGCGTCCCGAAGCGATGAGCAGCACATTGGCGCCGTGGGTGAGCAGCCCCAGGCCGATGATGATGCGGCTGAGCTTGCGCTGGAGCACCAGGTAGGTGCCCAGGCCGAACAGAATCGCGGCGCACGCGTCGAGTGCGATGGTCATGGCAGGGTCTCGGGTGCGTCGTCACCGAACGCTTCGAAGGCCATCATCACGGTCCCCACGACGGTCAGGTACACGCCGAGGTCGAACACCAACGCGGAGCTCACCGAGATCTCACCGACCAGGGGAGGGTGCAGCACGGTCGATGCCACTTCGAGCACCGACCCGCCGAACGCGAGCGGCAGGGTCGCGGTGAGCGCAGCCAGACCGACCCCGACCCCCAGCACCGTCCAGGCCCTGAAACGCGACTGGTCGCGTACCGCGGAGGCGCCGCCGGCCACATACCGCAGGCCGATCGCGGAACCTGCGAGCAGGCCGCCGACGAAGCCGCCGCCGGGCTGATTGTGTCCGGCGAACAACAGCCACAGCGACATCATGACGATCGCCGGGAAGATGACGTGCACGGTCCCATCGACGAACACGATGCGCCGCTGCCGGTCGATTTCGGCCGCTGCGGCGACGGCCGGGTCGTCGGGGCGCGGCGGACGTCGGCGGCCGGCACGGGCGAGGGCTGCGGCGCCGACCGCGGCGGCGGCGAGCACGGTGATCTCCCCGAGCGTGTCCAGGCCGCGGAAGTCGACGAGGATGACGTTCACGACGTTGTGCCCGTGGCCGTCGGGCACGGCCCGGTCGACCATTTCGTTCGAGATCGGTGGAAGCGTGAGCGCTCCCTGTGCGACCAGGGCGAACACGAACACGAAACCCGCGACCAGCGCGGAGACGAGGACGCGCAGGATGCGACGTCGAGGGCTGAATTCGTGCTCGAAGCGTTTCGGCAGCCGCCGGAGCACCAACACGAACACGACCGTCGACAGGGTCTCGATCGTGGCTTGGGTGAGCGCGAGATCGGGCGCCCCCGACAGCAGGAACAACCCGGCCATGCCGTAGCCGACGATGCTGAGCAGGACGGCGGCGCCGAAACGGCGGCGGACGACCGCGGCGCCGGTCGCGGCGGTGCACAGCAGGGCCAGCAGCGCGACCTCGCCGGGTGAACCGAAACGGGGCCAGCCCGGCCACTCGGCCCGGGTGAGCAGTGCGATGCCGGGTGCGGTGAACACCGTGGCGAGGATGACCCCGGCGTACACCGGCAACGAACCGTTCTGTACGACGCCCGTGACCCGTCGCGCGACCCAGGCCAGGGCGCGGAGCGCTGCGAGATAGGCCTGGTCTCCGGTCGGGACGACGGCCCCCCGGGCGAGGATCGGTTGGATGCGGCGCCGACCAGCAGCCATTCCCAGACCGGCGGCCAGGGTTGACATCGACAGCAACAGTGGCAGGTCGAACCCGTGCCAGGGAGCGAGATGAAGGGCAGAGCGCCCGAGGCCCAACTCGATGCCCGCGACGCCCGCCAGGGAGTCGAGTGACTTCGCACCCAGACCGAGGACCACCCCGGCGACCGCGAGGAGGGCCGGAGGGGTCACGAAGCGAAAACCGGGGGCGGCCGGTGCTCTCCTCGTGGTGGTCTCGCGCGACCGCGAGGTTCCGAACAAGCCGAACCAGAAGCGGAACGCATAGGTGACGGTGAGGGCCGACGCGGTGACGACGCCCACGAGGACGGCGATGTGCCCATCGAAGCCACTGCGAGCGAACGCGCCGAACGCCGTCTCCTTCGCGGCGAAGCCGGCGATCAGGGGCACGCCGGCCATCGACGCCAATGCCAGCGCCGTGGTGATCTTCACGCCGCGCCACGAGGTGTCGAAGCGGGGGATCTCCCCGATCCGTCGGGTGCCGGTGGTGTGGTCGACGATGCCCACGACCATGAACAGGGCCGCCTTGAAAGCGGCATGGGCGACGAGCAGCATCCAGCCGGCGCGCGTCGCCTCGGGGGTCCCCACGCCGAACAGCACGATCATGAAGCCGAGTTGGCTGACCGTGCCGTGGGCGAGCAGCAGCTTCAGGTCGACCTGGCGCAGGGCGCGCAGGCCACCGAACACCATCGAGGTCAGTCCCACGATCACGACGGTCGGGCGCCAGAACGGGGCGTAGGGATACAACGGCGCGAAGCGGGCGATCAGGTACACCCCGGCCGTGACCATCGTGGCCGAGTGCAGGAACGCGCTCACCGGGGTCGGCGCTTCCATCGCGCCGGGGAGCCACGAATGGAACGGGTACTGCGCCGACTTCGCGAATGCGCCGAGAAGGATCAGTGCGAGTGCCACCGCGGTGCTGGTGTTCTCGGGAAGCGACGACGAGACGATGGCATGGAGGCTGGGGGTACCGGCCGCCCGGGCGAGTAGCACCAGCCCGCCGAGCATCGCGAAGCCCCCGGCGGCGGCGGTCAGCAACGCCTGCAGCGCCGCCGCCCGTGCCCGTGCCTGTTCGTGATTGTGGCCGATCAGGAAGTACGACGTGATCGTCGTCCCCTCCCACGACACGTACAGCGCGTAGACGTTGTCGGCGGTGACCAGCCCGACCATCGACCCGGCGAACAGCACCAGCAGGCCCGAATGCCAGGGAAGCCCGTGTGACCCCGGGTCGTAGTAGCGCCCTGCGTACACGAACACGAGGGTTCCGACCGCGCCGACGATGAGGACCATCGTGAGACTCATCGCGTCGAGCGCGAAGTCGAAGTTCAGATCCAGTCCGGGCACCCATTCGACCGCTGCGGTGGGGATGTGCCCCGAACGGACCGAGGGCACCATGACCAGCCCCCAGACCAGGGTCACGATCGACACGGCCGCGCCGACGGCGAACGCACGACGCCCCGGCCGTTCACCGGTCACCAGCAGGCCGGTCCCCGCCACCAGGTGCAGGAGCAGGATTCCGATCATGGGGCGTGCGCTGCCGGGGTCGGCGTCGAATTCGGGTTCGGCGTCGGCGTCGGCGGAGCGTGGCCCGACGGCGGCATGCGAGGACCGTTCACGCCTTCACGGGATGCGAGCTTCAGCCCGCCGGGTCGGGCAGGGCGAACGGGCAACGGCTGCACCGGTCGACTCCGCCGTTCGGCTCGGTCGTCTGCGACCTGCATGGCCCGGTCACATCCCCTCCGGCCCACCGTTGTCGTTCGCCGAGCGGAACTCGGCGAACAGGCCGCGGGGCTCATCGGTCGGATGCCCCGGTCGGTGCATCCTCTCAGCGGCGGAACGGCGTAATCCCCTCGGTCACCCGCCCGAGTCTACTCGGTGCCTCTTTCGCGCCCCGAGAACACGGAGCGACCGCAGGACCATGGTGGAATGGTCGGATGTCATCGGTTCCGGGCGCCGCCCGGTGTCGCCGTCGCGGTGCCGTCGCGTCCACATGGGTCGTGGTCGTGTCGGTGGTCGTGCTCGGGGCGGCCGCCGCGCCGCGGGCCGCTGCCGTCGCGCGCGCACCCGAGCGGCCGCGGCTGCTCGTCATCGGCGACAGCATCATCCTGGGCACCAACGGCAACATCGCGGCCGATCTTCCCGATTGGGACGTCGTGTTCGACGCGGCCGTGTCCCGGTCGACCGCCGTGGGCCCCGACGTCCTGGCCGCGCACGGGACGAATTTCTCGGTGGTCGTGGTCGCGCTCGGCGCGAACGATGGTGCCAGCCCCGACGTGTTCGCGCCGCGGGTGGCGGCACTGCTCGATGCGCTCGCTCCGCTGCCGCACGTGGTGTGGTTGACGATCCACGAGGCCCGTCCGTACTACGCGCAGGCCAATGCGGTCATCCGCGACCAGGTGGCGCGCCACCCCAACGCCATCGTCGGTGACTGGAATGCGGCGATCCGGCCGGGTGACGTCGGCGCCGACGGGTTGCACCTGACCGGCCAGGGGTCGGCGGGCATGGCGGCGTGGGTGGCCGGACTGGTGCGCCTGGTGGTCGCCCCACCGCCCACGACCACGACCAGCTCGACCACGACGTCGACGGTGCCACCCTCGACGACCACGACGACGGTCGCAGCGGCCTCTTCACGTCGAGCGGCGCCGGCGACGTCGGTGGGCAGTCCCGCCGGGAGCGCCACCCTCGACGACTCCGCAGCGTCGGTGACGATCTGGTGGATCGTCGCGGTCGTCATCGTCGTCGTGGGGCTCGCGCTCGTCGAGTCGCGGCGGCGGCGCCGGAGGAAAACTCCGACCGACTGACGCCCTGGCCGACCCTGAGCTGTGATCGAGGTCACGTCCTATGCTGGGACACGAGGGCCAGAAGCGATCATCGAGGTTGGTCATGGACGTTGTCGAGGTCACCCACACCGAGATCGTCGAACGGGTCGCCGCGGCCGGAGGTCTTCGAACCGAGTCGGTGGTGCCGCTCACCGACATGCACACCGGCACCCAGGTGGGAGAACTCGCCACGCTCGGAGGGATGAACATCGACAAGGCGGTCGGTGTCGACCTGCACATCGACGACGTCGACGGCCAGATGTGGTCGAGGACGTTCTACGCGTTCGCGCGCAGTGTCGCGTTGATTCCGCACCTGGCCGTCGAATGGTCCGGAAGCGGCGCCGACGACGACGAACCCGTCAGGGTGCTCGTCGACCTGCTTCCACGGATCGACCTCGCCGTGAACCTGGACTACGTCGACGAGGTGTACGGGCCGCTCACCGACACCTTCACCGCGGCCCGAGGCATCGATGGCGTCCGCATCGTCTCGCTCCACCCTCGCCGGTCGGTCGCCATGTCGCCGTGGCGGCTGTCGCTGTCGGTTCCCCGTGACCAGATCGAAGAGCTCGCGCCGTTGATCGACACCTATGTCGGCCGCTGGATCGATGTCAACAGCGGTGGGGTCGGCTCGCCGGTCGATCCGCTCGCGAGCGACCAGGCACGACTCGTCCAACACGACCGTTTTCACCGCAACACGCTGTTCGACCCGGCGTCGGACCCGAATTGGGAGCGGATCGACCGGACGCTGGGTCCCGACCCGGCGGCCGAACTCCGGTTCACATTGCGGAGTCAACGTGAACGTTGAGATGCTGGATCCGTGCGTGTCGGGAACTCGGGAGCCAGAGCCGTGAACGAGGACCTGTCGGTCGCCGACGTCCTCGCCCCCGCACCGTCGCTGTGGCGGATGGTCGGGCGTGCACTGCTGCTGCGCTGCCCGCGCTGCGGTACCGGCGATCAGTTCCGGCACTGGATCCGCCGTGCCGATCACTGTGGGGGTTGCGGCTACACCCTCGAACGTGACCACGACTCGTTCTTCGGCGCCTACCTGCTCAACCTCTGTGTGTGCTTCGCCGCGTTGTTCGGACTGCTGATCGCGTGTGTGATCTTCGAGGCCGCGCGCCAACCGCTCCCCATGGGTCCGGTGATCGGGATCGGCCTGTTCTTCGCGATCGGCCTGCCCGTGGTGTTCTATCCGTTCTCGTACACGCTCTGGGCCGTCGCGGACCTGCACAGTGACCCGTTGCGGGTGCGCGAGATCGTGGATGCGGTCGACAAGATCGAGACCGACCGCACCGATGCCGACTCCGAGGCGCCGTGCGCGACCGGTCCGCGGAGGGCGGACGGATGAACGAGCAACTCCTGGTCAGCGACGTCATCGCACCGGCTCCTTCGCTGTGGCGGATGCTGCGCCGCGCCCTGGCGTTGCACTGTCCGCGTTGTGGCACCGGCAACCAGTTCCACCACTGGGTGCGCCGACGCGACCACTGCGGTGGTTGCGGCTATGCGATGGAACATCGCCCCGACTTCTTCTTCGGTGCCTACATCCTGAATCTGATGCTCACGCTGCTCGCGCTCTTCGCGGTGCTCGTGTCGGTCGTGATCTTCGAGGCGGCACAGGTCGAACCGCCGGTGGTGCCGATCGTGATCGTCGGATTGTCGTGTGCGACCCTGTTGCCGCTGTTCGCCTACCCGTACACCTTCACGATCTGGGCGGTCATCGACCTGCGGAGCGAACCGCTCGAACTGCGGGAGATCGCGGACGCCCTCGACTCGCTCGATGCCGACCGGGCCGAGGAGCCTTCCGCGGTCGAGCATTCGCGCCTCTGACCCGATGTCGGTGTCACCGGAGGGCGAAGTGATCGGCGGCGCCGGAGCCCCACCTGACGAGACGCGGTGCCCGAGATGCGACGGCAGGATCGAGCCCGGCTGGGCGGTCTGCGGGTGGTGTGGTCGCGCGGTCGGTCCCACCCCGGTGGAGGCGCCACCGCGACCCCTTCGGCGAGCGGGGCGCGCCGAGGCAGAGCGTGAGGAGCCGGCGCAGTTGCCCGCGGGCACGTTGCTGCTCGAGCGGTACCGGATCGACCTGTTGCTGGGCCGTGGAGGTTTCGGCATCACCTACCGGGCGCGTGACACCCGACTGCACCGGGATGTGGCCATCAAGGAGCTCTTCCCGCCGGCGGCGGTGCGCCGTGGCGCCGCAGTGGTGGTGGCCGACGCGGACCGACCGGGGTTCTCCACGGCGAGAGCGCGCTTCCAGCGTGAGGCCGCGACCCTGGCACGGTTCAATCATCCGGGCATCGTGAGGATCTTCGAGGTGTTCGAGGCGAACGACACCGCCTACCTCGTCATGGAACTCATCGACGGATCGTCGGTCGGGGAGCTCCTCCGTGCGCGTGGGGCACCGTTCGAGGTCGACGAGGTGCTCGACCTGGTCCTGCGGGTCGGGGGCGCGCTCGGCGCAGTGCACGAATCGGGGTTGCTCCACCGGGACGTCAACCCGTCGAACCTCGTGGTGGACGGTACTCGGCGGGTCGTGCTGATCGACTTCGGGTTGGCCCGCCGTTACGGCGACGACATCTCCGGTTCGGTGACACGCGCGGTCACGCCCGGGTACGCACCGCCCGAGCAATATGCGGGCAGCGCCCGTATCGGACCGCCGTGCGACGTGTTCGGGCTCGCCGCCACGGCGTACAAGCTGTTGACCGGAACCACCCCCACGAACGTGTTCGATCGGCAGGCCGGCGCTGCGCTTCCGGCTCCGGCCGCGGTCCGCCCCGACATCCCCGCGCTGGTGTCGGCTGCGATCCTCGACGGGATGGAACTCGACCCGGGCCATCGCCCGGCCACCACCGAGGCGTTCCTGAACCGGCTCGGGCTCTTCGACGCATCGCCGGCCCCGACGGTCGCCCTCGCCACGTCGCACCCCGACGAGACCCGTTGGACGCCACCCCGAGCGGAACCGGACGG
>JBDZUV010000120.1:0-5445 GCA_040255345.1 Actinomycetota bacterium
ACATGTCGACGCTGATCGGCAAGAGCCAGGCCGACATCGCCTCGACGCTCGCCGCGTCGACGACGAACGACACCGATCAGTCGACGATGCAGGGCAACGTCAACCTGGTGGCCGGAGAGTTCATAAGGGTGATCTGCGAGTTGACCGGCAACCAACCATCGGATGTGTGTGGGGCAGTCCCGGCACATTGAGCGGCCGGACACTTGCGTTCCGGTGCGGCAGTGCGGCGCGGTGAATCCCGGTCGACGAAGCGGTTCGGGTGTTCCGCGATGGTGGCGGCACCATCGTGGTGGCGCCTCAGGACATCACCGTCGGGAAGGTGACGGTCGTTGCCGACCCGTTCGGCAACCGTCTCACCCTCGTGGATCTTTCGAAGGGGACCTACCTCACCGACCAGGCGGATGATGTCACCGGGCTGGCCGGTCCGAACCTCCAGCGCCCGTGGTCACCAACTGGGAACCCCGAACGACCGACAGACCTCGAGTCGCTCGACGGATTTCCCCGTTTGGGCCACGCGGTCGGCGAATGGACGTTCCGGCACCGATCCGCGGGCGACCACCCAGCTGGACGCCTGGCCGGTGACCTCGACGACCATGTCGAAGTCGCGGTCACCGTGAAGTCACGGTTCTGAGGTGAGCCGATCGGCGAGCGGCCGTGCCCGCGGGCAGTGGCCGGCCCGCCGATGGGCGTCGGTCATCGCCCCCTGCGAGTGCAATGCCGACGAGGCGATCACGACGCTGATCGCAGACGCGCCGCGTGACGCACCAGATGGTCGCGCTCGGCGACGTCGATCGCCAAGCGGGCCGCGGCGGCGTACGCGTCTGCGGCACCCGGTAGGTCGCCGCCGAGTTCGGACAGGTACCCGAGCGCCGCGTGCCAACGGTGGTGACGTCCCATCACGGTTCGCAGGTTCCCGATCTCGCGCAGACCCGCCGGAGCACCGTCGACGTGGCCGACGGCGACGGCCCGGCCGAGGAGTGATGCGGGGTCCTGACGGATCGGATCGTCGGTGAGCGCGACGAGCGAGTCGTACCACTCGAGGATCTGGATCCAGTCGGTCTCGTCGGCGCTCGGCGCGTCGTCGTGCAGCGCCGCGATCGCCGCTTCGATCTGGTAGCGACCCGGAGGACGTTCATTACTCTGCACGGCCAATGCCGACTGAACCAGCGCGATCCCTTCGGTGATTTCGGCGACGTTCCAAAGGCTGCGGTCCTGGCGGTCGAGTGGGACGATGTGTCCGTGGGCGTCGAGCCGCGCCGGCAGCCGGGCGTGATTCAACAGCATCATCGCGAGCAGCCCTCTCGCCTCGGGCTCGTCGGTGGCGAGGATGAGTTGGCGGGCCAGCCGGATCGCTTCGGTGGTGAGGTCGACCCGTCCGCGATGGCCGGTCACATAGACGAGTTCCAGCACCCGCAACACCACCGCGAGATCACCCGGCTGGTTCAGGGGGCGACCCCGCACCTGTCGCTTGGCCCGGCTGATCCGTTGGGCCATCGTCGCTTCGGGTACGGCGAAGGCTTCGGCGATCTCCTGGGTGGTCAGCCCCGCGACGGCCCTCAGGGTGAGTGCCATCTGGGATGCGGGGGAGAGATCTGGCGAGCAGCAACAGAACAACAACAACAGGGTGTCGTCACCGTTCTCGGTCGGGCCCGCGGGGGCCTCGGTGGCCACCGCCTCTTCGCGGCGTCCTCGGGCCGCCGCACTGCGGCGGGCGTCGACGAGGCGCCTGGTCGCGACCGTGGTCAACCACGCCTCCGGGTTGCGCGGCGGACGTTCCGGCCACGCGCGCAGCGCGTCGACCAACGCCTCCTGAAGGGCATCTTCGGCGACGTCGAACTCCTCGCCGCGACGCAGCAACCCGGCGAGCACCCGGGGGATCAGGCCACGCAAGGTGCGCTCATCCCACGGGTGCGCCGGGTGCTCCGATCGGGTCGACGGGGCCGATCGACCCCGACGTTCGGTCACGGTCCGCCTCAACCTCTCGACGTGCCACCGTCCATGATCTGGCGCACGTCGATCCACTCGTACAGTGGCTCACCGTCGTGGCCGGGTTCGGACGACACGTATGCGGCGATCTCGAGGGCCCGCTCACGGGAGTCGACGTCGACGAGATACCAGCCGGCGATCAGGTCACTGGTCTCCGGGTGTGGTCCGTCGGTGGTCACCGGCGCCGCGTCGGGACCGCCGTAGCGGACCCAGGTGCGATCGGGCGTGAGCGCCTGCACGCCGACGAGTTCGCCCCGTTCGTCGAGCATGTCGGTCACGTGCCCGAGGAACGCCATGTGTGCATCGACGGCCGCAGGGTCCCATTCGTCCATGGGTGGGAACGGATGGTGCGGGTCCGGTCCGCCGCGGTAGTGCTTGAGGAGCAGGTACTTGGTCATCGTGGTCTCCTTTGAGAGGGGGCCCCGGTCGGGCCCTTCAGTGATCGAGCGGAGCCGACCCGCGATTCTCGACACCTCCGCCCACATTTTGTCGTCCGCTCGAAGGCAGCGGAGTCGGACCGCCCGACTGGTGCGGTGGGCATCGATCCCGCCGATCAGGTACGGGCAAGCAGCATCGCCTCTCCGCCCGACACGCTGGCGGCGTGGTAGCCCTCGTCGGCGTAGCGGGCGACGATGTCTTCGGTCGGCACGACGCGTGCCTCGACGAACCCGGACGTCTCGGCGAGGGCGACCATCTCATCGGGTGCATAGAAGCTCAGCCACGGTGTGCCCGAGCCGGCCGCGCCGCGGGCGGCGGCTTCCAAGCCGGGGCGATCGGTGTCGTCGACCAGGTCGAGGGGCACCATGAACGTCATCGCCACGATCGACCCGCCACCGAGTCGTGCGAGCTGGCCCAGTGTGGCTGCGTTGGCTTCTGCGGTCAGGTACATCGACACGCCGCTGGACGACACCAGCGCCGGTGTCGACGGGTCGAACCCGGCATCGATCAGGTGCGCCCACCAGTCATCGTCCGATGCGAAATCGGCCGGCACCAGGTGGAGGTTGCCGGCGATGCCCAGTCCCGTCTCGACGAGGCGGCGACGCTTCCACTCCTGCGGCCCGGGCTGATCGATCTCGTAGACCTCGATGTCGTCGGCGAGTTCGTGATGCCGCTGGGCGAACGTGTCGAGCCCCGCGCCGAGCAGCACGTACTGGCCCATGTCCTCGGCGGCCAAGAGGTCTTCGACGTATCTGGTCCGAGCGACGATCGCCAGGCGGTAGGGGGCGGTGCGTTCGGGGTGCATGTCGCCACGCTGTTCCCATCCCTGCGCGGGAGCGACGAGGTCGTGCCCGATGGCGTCGTCGATGAGATGCGGCGGAGGGTCGACCGTCAGGTGGAGCGACCGCCAGAGCGCGCTGCGCACGGCAGAGGAGTCCGGTCCGACATCCATGCTCGCGACGCTACCGGTCGTCGGTGCACCCGCCTCGAGGTGACTCGTTCATTGCGACAACGAGCCACGACTGTGGGCGATCTCGAAAGTATTCAGAGAAATGCTCGGCGGGGCCACAGTCGGACCAAAAATGTCACTACCCCTCTCTATTCTGGATGCATGTTCGAGACCGACATGCTCACCGACATTGGGCGAGAGTTCGCCGATATCGAGGTGCGTGCATGCAGCGATGACGAGCTGCTCACCGGTGCGGTCGGTTTGGAGCTATTGATCAGCTTCGCCCAGACCGCGCAGGCACATGTGCTCGCCGAACTCGACGGCCGGGGCACCACCGACCGGGTGCATGGGATGCGCACGACTGCGTGGGTATCCGCTGCTGCTGGTTGTGCCCGCGGGCCGATCACCGGGCGTCTCCGGGTCGGGCGGTCGTTGCGGAACCACTTCGACCGCGTCGATGAAGCGGTGTGTGACGGGCGACTGACCTTCGACCACGCAAAGACGCTCAGCGACGTCGACAACCCCCGCATCACCGACATCCTCACCGGTTCTCAAGACGAAATCATCGCCCTGGCCGAGACGTCGACCTTCCCGCAATGGAAGCGCGACATGATCGCACTTGCCGAACACGCTGACGCAGACGGCAAAGAACCCGACCCGTATGAGGGCAACGCGCTGCAGCTGGCGAAAACCCTCGACGGTTCCACCGACCTCACCGGCACCCTCGACGCCGCGAACGGCCTGTTGGTCCGCAACGCCATCGCCGCGATGACCGACGAATTGTTCAAACGCTTCCGCCAAGACCACGACCTGTCCGGCGACCTGACCGTCCCCAAACGCAACGTGCTCCAAGCCCTCGCACTCGCCGAACTGATCCGCACCGCCATCGGCGCAGAACCCGGCTCCGGATCGAGCCCCCACGCGGAGGTCACCCTGGTGCTACACGACCACGAGACCTGCGACGCCGAAGGCACCCCCCTCCCTCGAGCCGCAACCGACGTGTGGGGCTGTGACCCCGACCTGTGGGCCGTCATCGTGAACCACATGGGCATCCCGATCGATGTCGGCCACACCGCACGACTCGCCACCACCGCCCAACGCCGCGCCATCGCGGTGCGTGATGGCGGCTGCACCTTCCCCGGGTGTGACGCACCGGTCGAGTGGTGTGACCACCACCATGCTCTGGACTGGCGCAAAGGCGGCCCGACCGACCTGTCCAACCTCGTCGCCCTGTGCCGGCACCACCACGGCGTCACCCACCGCGCCGGCTGGACCATGACCCTCGACGACGACCAGATCCCCCACTGGACCTCACCGAGCGGCGACCACCTCGTCGGCCAACGGCATCACCGCCGGACACGATGTGCATCGCCGGACCGACCGGCTGATCGACCGTCGCCCGCTCTTCGGTCGAGCGAACGAACTCGCGAGCCGCTGCGACGATCAGATCACTCACACCGGTCCACGCCACGGCGATGTTGAACACCGTCCCACTGCGGGTGGGACGGCTGCGATGCGGCTCTCGTCACCACAACTACGCTCGAGCCGTGCCTGATGCCGTGCCTGATGCCGAATCTGCATCCGACCACGCGTCGACGTTGGCCGCGTCGGTCGCTCGCCTGGTCGACATCGAGGCGATCAAGACGCTGAAGTACCGCTACATGCGCGCGGTCGACCTGAAGGACTGGGACCTGCTCGCCGGAACGCTCGAAGAAGGCGTGACCGCCCACTACGGCCGCCGCCTCGACTTCGCGGATCGGGGCGAGCTGCTCGGGTACTTCCGCGAGAACCTCGGCCCCGAGATCCTCACCGTCCACCACCTACACCAACCCGAGATCGCCGTCGACGGCGACACCGCGAGGGGCACCTGGGCATTACGGGACCAGGTCATCATTCCCGCATACAACGTCATGATCACCGGGGCCTGCTTCTACGACGACACCTACCGGCGGGGGAACGACGGCGACTGGCGGATCGCCACGACCCGCTACGACCGGTTGTTCGAAGCCACCGAATCCCTCGATGTCCGCTCCGACTTCCGGCTCACCGACAACCGTTGGGCCGACGGTGAC
>JBDZUV010000120.1:5455-9443 GCA_040255345.1 Actinomycetota bacterium
GCGGCGTCCGCCTCGGATGCGTGACGATCACCCGACCGGTCCGACGCCGAGCACGGCGAGCTTGGCCCACGAGCGTTCCACGATCTCCGGGTAGGTGTCCAGGTAGTAGGGGAGCGCGGCGCACGCCTGGTTGATCGCGGCGCCCCGGCTGCGGGCGAGTTCGTCGTCGTCGACCGCGAGCGCATCGAGTAACCCCGCACGTGACCGGTCATCGAACAGGGGCGACCACACGACCTGGGTGTCGACGGCCGGGTCTCCCGCGCACAGCGACCCCCAGTCGACGACCCCGGCCAGGTGGCCGTCGCGGACCAGGCAGTTGCCTTCGAGGTCGCCGTGCACCCACACGGGCGCCCCCCGATGAGGGCGAGCCGCGAGTCCGGCCTCCCACACCGCCAGTGCGGCAGGCGCGTCGATGAGGTGGGCCGCGTCGGCGATGGCGGCACGGGTTGCCGCGTCGTAGTCGGCCAATGGCCGGGCGCGGTTGCGCGCGGTCGGCGCGCCGTCGACCGGGATCGCCCGCAGGCACAGCACGAAGGCGGCCAGGTCGCTCGCGAACGTCACCGCGTCGTCCATCCGGCCGAGCGAGGCGGGGTCGCCGTCGATCCAACGGTGCACAGCCCACGGAAAGGGGTAGCCGTCGTCCGGTTCGCCGACGACGACCGGTTCGGGAAGGGCCGTCGGCAGGTGAGGCGCGAGCCGGGGGAGCCACGCCTCGTCGCGGGCAACCTGTCCGTGCGCCCAGCCGATCCGGGGGAGCCGGACCACCAGGTCGTCACCCAATCGCCAGATGGCGTTGTCGGTTCCCCAGGGCTCGACGACCGTCAACACCAGGTCGGCGAACTCGGGCATCTGCGTGCGGAGCAGGCGACGGACCAGGCCCTCGTCGACGGGCACTTCATCCGCGTGCATGGGTGGCCGGGGAGGGCGGGTCACGGATTCCGCCCGGGCGGGTCTTCATACCCTGCCAGTGCGGCCTCGAACGTCGGTCGCGATGCCGTGAACCAGTCGCGGCGTCGGTCGTAGCGGGCCTGCCCGCCCATCGCCTCCCACATGGCGACGAACGCTGCCTCGCCGGCTTCGACGCGGCGTCGCACGAACGTGCCGCCGTCGGCCATGCGTTCGTCGAGCGTTTCCAACAGCTCGTGGCGCCCGGCGACGTCGAGACCGTAGGCGTCGGTGACGACCCGCAACCGTCGCACCGGGTCGAGGTGGCCGCGGCCGGTACGGGCCGCGTCCTCGGGAGTGTCGAGCGGGATGCACATCATCGCCAACGCGGCGAGGTCCCACACGGGTCGACCCGGGGCGACGAACTCGAAGTCCAACAGCGCGATGGCGGCGCCGTCGCGGAACACGACGTTCTCGGGGCACACGTCGTTGTGGCACAGCACCGGTGACGGTCCGGGGTGCGGGTCGGCGAGTTCGCTGTTCCACGTCGCAGTCGGGGGCGGTTCGAACGACTCGACGGCATGGTGGAAGCGGCGCAGCAGCGACGCGGTGGAGGCGAGCACGACGTCGGTGGTCGACCAGTCCGGGAACGGGGGGATCGGGACGTCACCTTGGATGAACACGAGGCGTTCGCGGCCGTCGGGTTCGACGCCCACGACCTCGGGCACGGCGTCGAACCCGCTCGAGTGCAGATGGTCGAGCAGCGCGTGGATGCCGCGCCGGTGCGGGCTCGGGGGCCGCAGCACGTGTGTCCCGACGCGCACGACCGCCCCGGCGTTCCCCACTCCTCCCTGGAGCACTTCGACGTCGTCGTCCATCGCTCGTGGCCTCACTCGTTCCGCTCACGGTCTCGCGGTCCGCACGCTACGCGGCGATGTCGCAATCGGCTGGTCGATTCTCCCGTGGCCCGACGAGCCGGCCGAGATGCCGGGGAGCAGAAGCGTTGCGCGGGACCCGGGAGGTTCAGGTGGGTGCGTTCGCCTCGGCGGGGACGACCACGACCGGACACGTCGCGTGTTGGACACACGCGCTGCTCACCGAGCCGAGGAGCAGCCTCGAGAACCCACCCCGCCCCCGAGACCCGACCACGAGCAGGTCCGCTCCGCGGGACCGTTCGGTGAGCACCAGCGCCGGCGGTCCCTGGTCGGCGTGGACGTGCAGCCAGTCGGGCCGGGCTCGGTGGCCGAGCAGCGCCGTGACCGATGCGTCGGCGACGGTCACGGCGTCGCTGGTGAGATGGTCGGCGTCCTGAGGCCATTCGGGGTTGAAGCCGGTCGCCCATCTGGCGGCGAAGTCCCAGGCGATGACGACGTCGAGGTCGGCTCCTTGCAGCGTTGCCTGGTCGAAAGCCCATCGCAGGGCTCTCTGCGCGCCGGCGGAACCGTCGGTTCCCACCACGATCCGATGTCGGCTCATCTGATGGCCGTCGGGCGCGGCGTCGGTCATCGACACTCCTCGTACTCGCGTGCCCTCATTCTGGCAGTTCGGCCGGCCTGACTCGAGTGGCGGTCGCGGCCCGATCGGACGCGGTATCCGGATTGCGGATCATCGCCCACGAGATCGCCCCACCCACCACGCACAACGCCGCACAGATCCACACGGCATGGCGGTATGCGACCGTGAAATCGGCGGGCGCCAGGTCGGTGTGCAACCCGACGATCGCGGGAAGGAAGGCCACGGCGATCAGGCCGGCACCGCGCGACGCTGCATTGTTCACTCCCGAAGCGACCCCGGCGAGATGGTCGTCGAGGGCGGCCATGACGGTCGCGGTGAGGGGACTGACCGTGAGCACCATGCCGATCGCGAACAGGGTCGCGCCGCCCAGGATCATGGGAACGAACGCGGTGTCGGGTCCGATGAGCGCGAGCCAGGCCAGGCCTGCCCCGGCGACGATCGGGCCGACCGTCATGAGGATCCGGGTGCCCGTGCGCACCGACAGCCGCCCGGCCCGGGCCGAGAACAACAGCAGCAGCACGCTGATCGGCAGCAACGAAGCTCCGGCCTGCAGTGCCGAATAGCCGAGGACGAGTTGCAACTGGAGCACCACGAGGAAGGTGGCTCCACCGAGCCCGCCGTAGACGGTCACCGTGGCGAGGTTGGCGCCGACGAACTGGCGGGAGCGGAAGATTCCCGGAGGCATCATCGGGTGATCGGAACGTCGTTCGATCACGACGAACGCGACGGTGCACGCGACCCCGATGATGGCCGCGCCGATCTCGGTGGGGCCGATGCCGCTGTTCGATTCGATGAGCGCGAAGGAGATGGCGCCGAGCGCGACCGACCCGGTCACGGCGCCGGCGATGTCGAGCTGCGGCGGGGCGTTTTCGTCCTTGGATTCGGGGACGCGCCGGGAGAGCACCAGTGCGACCGCGGCGAGCGGCACGTTGATGAAGAAGATCGCCCGCCACGACACCGCATCGATCAGCCAACCGCCGAGAAACGGCGCGATGGCGGTGGACACCCCGGCCATGCCCGACCACGCGCCGACCGCCCAGGCCCGATCGTCGGTGTGGAAGCTCGCGGTGATGATCGCGAGACTGCCCGGCACGAGCAGTGCGCCGCCGATGCCCTGTGCGGCCCGCGCCGCGATCAGCAGGTGGATATCGGGCGCAAGCCCGCAAACGATCGATGCGAGCGTGAAGGCGACCAGCCCGATCTGCAAGAGGCGGCGGCGTCCATATCGATCACCGAGTGAACCGCCGAGCAACAACAAGGCCGTGAGCGTGACGAGGTAGGCGTCGACGGTCCACTGCAGTCCCGACAGACCGGCGTTCAGGTCTTCGTCGATCGTCGGCAGGGCGATGTTCACGACGGTGCCGTCGAGGAACACGAGCCCTGATGCGAGCACCGTCACGGCAAGGACCCGACGGGCCTCTCGGGAGCCGGCTCTGATCAACACGACTGGTCGCAACCATCGATGCCGCCGCGTTGTTCCCTTGTCGCGCCGGGTAGCGACGACCCCGGCCGTCCCGGCACTCCGGGGCGTATCACGGTGCGCTCGTCGTCGTGCCCCCGGGGTGCGAGGTACCGTGGATGCCCCCGG
>JBDZUV010000121.1:0-9340 GCA_040255345.1 Actinomycetota bacterium
CGACGGCCCGAGTCACCCCTCCGGAACTTGTCGTAGTTGTTCCCGCTTTCCGGGAACAACTGCGACAAGTTCGAGTGGGTTCCGCCGCGCCGCTGCCGCTCTGGCAGCATCGTTGATCATGGATCTGCTCGAGCTCGCCCCCGTCGTCGACGGTCGCTCCTCCTTCGTCCTCACGCCGCCACTGGTGCGCTTCGACGGGCAACTGTTCGGCGGAACCGGGTTGGCGGTCGTGGTGGCCGCGATGGAAGAGGCGACGGACCGTTCGGCGCTGTGGGCGACGGTCCAGTTCGTGGGGACCGCGGCCGAAGGTGAACGGCTCGACGTCGAGGTCGAGGAACTCGCACACGGTGGGACGACGTCCCAGGTCCGGGTGACCGCAACGGTCGGTGACCGTGTGGTCCTGGCCGGATTGGGGTCCACGGCCCGCAGCCGTGAGGGCGGCTTCGAGGCGTCGTTCGGGACGATGCCGACGGTCGCCCCTCCCGCCGACTGTGGCCCGCTCACCTTCGGCGCGATGGAACCGCCACCGGAGATGAAGGCACGCGGCCCCTTCGCCATCGGCGACTTCCGGACGTCGCCGGGCGACCACGACTCCCAGTACGTCTGGGCTCGGATCGACGGATTCGAGGTCACCCGAACCGTGTTGGCCTACATCGCCGACTTCGTGCCCAGCGCCGTGTTGCGGGCGGCCGGCAGACTCGGTGGCGGCACGAGCCTCGACAACGCCATGCGGTTCGGGCCGACCGTGCCCGCGCACACCCGGTGGGTGCTCCTCGACAGCGACCCCTACTTCGCCGACAACGGATTCGTCCACGGTGCGGCGCGGCTGTGGGCCGATGACGGCACCCTGGTCGCGGTGGCGACCCAATCCGCCGTCGCACGTATCTTCGACTGATCGGTATGGGCCCGGTCGTGGGAGCGACCGAGACGTCCATCTCAGACATCTTCGGTGCAGCGGCGTCGATCCGGTCGCGGGGACCCGTGTCGCTTCAGATGACGATCGCGACGTCGTGGCCGGCGTAGCCGAAGGAACGCGTCTTCTGATGGGTCATCAGGAGGCGAGTCGCCGCCCGGTGATCACCGTCTTCGGACGGGACCGGGGTCATCGGGTCGTCACGGGGTCGATCGGGTGGATCCCGCGAGGTATGCGTCGATCTCGGCGGCCAGGTCGACCTTGCGCTCGTCGGGCAGGAACGACGACGTGACGCCGTCTCTGGCGAGCCGGGCGATGCCTGCCTCGTCGAGCCCCAGCAGCGCCGCGGCGATCTCGTACTCCCGGCACAGGGTCGTACCGAAGAAGTGCGGGTCGTCGGTGTTGATCGTCACCACCACGCCTGCAGCGACCAGCTCCCGCAACGGATGGACCGCATAGGACGCCACGCAGCGGGTCGCGATGTTCGAGGTGGGGCAGACCTCGAGGGGAATGCGTCGCTCGGCGAGATGGGCGAGCAGCGCCGGGTCTTGCGTGGCCGAGGTGCCGTGACCGATCCGTTCGGCGCCGAGGAATTCGAGCGCGTCCCAGATCGTCTGCGGGCCGGTCGACTCACCCGCATGGGGCACGCTGTGCAGCCCCGCGGCCCGGGCACGGTCGAACGCGGCGGCGTGGCGGGGACGGGTGGTTCCGACCTCGGGCCCGCCCAGACCGAAGCCGATCAGCGTGTCGGGGCCGTGCTCGACGGCGAGGCGTGCGGTCTCGGCGGACGCATTCGGCAGCAACTCGGCCGGGATGTCGAAGATCCAACGGATCTCGATGCCGTGGTCCCGTTCGGCCGCCACCCGTCCGTCTTCGATCGCCTCGACGAACGCTTCGATCGGGATGCCCGCCACCACCGAGGTGAGCGGCGTGGCCGTCAGCTCTGCGTAGCGGATCTGCTGTCCGGCCATCTCCGTGGCGACGCCGTAGGTGAGCAGGCGCACGTCCTCGGGGGTGACGATCAGGTTCGTGACGTCGAGGTAGCGCTCGATGAAGTGGTCGAAGTCACGGAAGGTGAAGAAGTCGCGGAGCTCGTCAGGGTCGCTCGGGACGGTGCCGGGATGCCGGGCGGCGAGCTCTGCGACGATCGTCGGCGACGCCGAACCCACGTGGTGCACGTGCAACTCGACCTTGGGCAGCCCCGCGATGAACGCCGCATACGGCGACGGTGTGTCGATGCCCGGCACGGGTGCGTCGTCGTGTGGCGGCGGTGGCCGGCGGGCACCGTGCTGTCGGGGCTGGTTCGACACACCGGGATCGTAGGCGCCAGGCGGGTCGGCGGTGTGTCAGAGTCTGTTGCGGCCGGGTCGTTCCGGCCGGTGCCCCGACGAGGAGACCGATGACCGCACCAGCGGGTGACGACATGCCGGAGGTGATCGGCCTCGATGTCGGCACGTCGTCGGTCAAGGCGGCGGTGTTCGGCGCCGGGGGCCGGCGTGGAGCGGTGGTGCGCCGGGCGGTGCCGAGACGATCCGGACCCGACGGGCGGGTCACCCAGGCCCCCGACGACGTGCGCGCGGCGGTGCTGGGGGCGGTCGAAGCGGTGGTGCGTACCGCCGAGCGACCCCCCGATGCGATCGCGGTGTCGGCCGCGATGCACGGACTCGTGGGCCTCGACGCCGACGACGAACCCGTGACCCCGCTGGTGACCTGGGCCGACGACCGGGCGGCCCCGGTCGTGACCGAGTGGGCCGCACGTGGCACCGCCGGGTTTCTGCACGAGCGCACCGGGGTGCCGTTGCATCCCATGGCGCCCGTCGCCAAGCTGGCGTGGTTCGCCGAGGTGGCCCCGTCGGTCGGGTACCGCGTCGCCCACTGGGCCGACCTGAAGGCGTTGGTGATGCGTGGGCTCACCGGAACCGTGGTGACCGAGACGTCGTCGGCTTCGGGATGGGGCCTGATGGACGTCCGTCGGCACACCTGGGACGACGACGCCATGCGGCTGGCGGGCGTCGCCGCGGCGTGCCTGCCCGAGGTCGCGGCGACCACGGCGATTCGGCCACTGTCGCGGGCGGCCGCCGATCGGGTCGGCCTGGCGTCGGGCACTCCCGTCGTGCTCGGCGCGGCGGACGGCCCGCTCGGCAATGTCGGCGTGGGCGCGACCGTCCCGGGGGTCGCAGGCGTGTCGCTCGGCACGAGCGGCGCGGTGCGCGTCGTGGTCGACCGGGTCCCGCCCGTCACACCGGGCCTGTTCTGTTACGTGCTGGACGAGCGTCGGTGGGTGCTCGGCGGGGCCGTGTCGAACGGTGGCAACATCATCGACTGGTTGGCCGCCACGCTGCTCGAGGTGCCGGGAAGTGCCGACGACGCGGAGCGGGCCGCCCGCACCAGCGCCGTGATCGATCTCGCGGCCACCGCGCCGGCTGGCGCCGACGGACTGGTCATGGTGCCCTACCTCGTCGCCGAACGCGCCCCGTTGTGGGATCCGTCGCTCCCGGGCGCCTATCTCGGGCTGCGTCGTCGCCACACCAGGGCGCACCTGGCGCGTGCGGCACTCGAAGGCGTGTGCGCGAGCATGGGTGTGATCGCCGATCGGATCGACACGGTGGTGCCGATCGGCGCGATCCGCGCCACGGGCGGCACGATGAGATCGCGCTTGTGGCGGCAGTCGCTGGCGGCCGCAGTGGGCCGTCCGATGACGGTCGCGAGCGCCGAGGACGGCTCCGCGCTGGGTGCCGCCGCCGTGGGGCTGGTGGCGCTGGGTGCCGCGGACGATCTGGAGCAGGCCCGGTCGCTGCTGACCGACGACACCGCTGCGAGCGCAGACGAGCAACACGTCTCAGACGAGGAGGCCGCCGCAGCCACGGCGACCCGCCGCAGGATCGCCGCGCTCGGCCGGGGCCTGCACCGAGTTGCCGACGCCTACGACGAGTGATCAGGTCAGCGTGTTGGGCACGTGGCGGTGCGGCCCGAAGTAGCCGATGTGGACCTTGCCGGTGACGCCGTGGCGGTCGTCGTGGAAGTAGATGCGGGGAATCTGATGATTGCCTCCCTCGGCGATCTTCAGGTGCGCCTGCATCTCGATCCGGCCCGAGGGTGACACCGCTTCGTCGACCGGAAAGACGCGTCTGGCACGCAGGGTCTCGTTCGCCATGACCGTCTCCGACTCGCGCATCGCGAGCTTCTTCTGGCTCGCCGGCCACGCGTACGCACTGCGGTTCGCCCGGCACCACTCCCAGAATCCGGGTCGGTAGCCGGTGTCGCGGGCGAACGCGTCGAGGGCGAGCAGGCCGCGCCAGGCGGTACGGCCCCAGGTGCCGGCCTCGATCCTCTGGTCGAGTTCGGCGAGGTCCCGGCACGCGACGTCGGGAAGCACGATCCCGGGCAGGTGGAGCTGCGCGGCCCGGGCGGCGGCGACGAGACCGTCGACGTCGGGTGGTGGTGGGTCGACACCCGGTGCGTCTGTACCCGTACCCGTTCCGGTCGAGGTCTGGGCGACCGCCGCCTGCAGCAGGTTGATGCGCCCCTCGGCGTCCTCGAGGTCGGCGAGCAACTCGATGCTCTCCTCCCGTGCGATCGAGAGTTGGTGCTCGAGATCGGCGACCCGCGCGGCGAGCTCGTCACGTTCGGAGATGACGGCCTCGGTGTCGACCTCGAGCAGCGCCCGCAGGTCGGGGTATGCCGCGGGGGCGCGCCGTGCCGCGATCGCGGGGGCCAGGAGTTCGATGATCGTGTGGGGGACCGCGCGCGGGTCACGGAAGACCCGCTCGGCCTCGAGCTGGCGATGGCGGGACGGATTCGGTTCATCCCGGGTTGCTCCCGGCAGATACACCCGCACGGCGCCGGGCGCGACCGTGAGTTCGTCACCCAGCAACTCGGTCATGTTGACCTGACCCACGACCGACAACAGGTACACCGCGGCGCTCCCGGCCAGGACCTGCGCCGCGTACAGCCCGGCTTCGGCCACCGACTTCGGGTCGATCCGCGGGGTCGCCGCATGCACGACCAGCGGCAGATCCCGTTCGGGGTTTCCCAGCAGCGCCACGAATTCGGGTAGGTCCTCGGGGCGCAGCGCCCGTGGTCTGACGCTGAGCGGCACCGGTCCGCGGCGTGGCGCCACCCCGTGGCTGATCAGCCGGGTCGACAGGGCCGGCGCCTGCACGTTGAAGGTCGAGAAACTTCGGCTACTGACCCGCTCACGGTCGACCCACACCGATGCCGGAGCGTCGGCAGGCCGGGTCGTGACGAGCGTGGTGCTGTACCGGGTCACCCCGTCGTCGACGTGCAGGGAACAGCGCTGGATCGAGCCGGCTTCGTCGGCGCCGGCCCGGATCAACGTCGTCGAGTCGCCGACGGTCTCGTCGACGCCGACGGCGAACGTGCGATCACCCGGATGATGCAGCCCGACCCACCAGCCGAACGCGTCGAGCGCGCGCTCGTGGATGCCGTCGGCATCATCCTGCCAGATGGCCCGGTAGATCAGCGACACGGCGCACATCTCCTCACTGGTCGTGGTGGAAGCGGATCGTCCGGTCCCATCCTTGCGCGCCGACGTCGCCGCCCGAGCGGAGCACCCCGACCGTGGCGGACCGCCGGCCCGACCACCTCGGTGGCGGGTAACCGTTGCGACCGACGGGGCCGAGCCGTCCGCGGTCGGCCCCCTGCCGTGTGTCAGCGCACGACGGTCGCGCCGCCCGGTGCCGACAATTCGACCCAGGTGCGGCCCGGGGTCAAGGCGATCGGTGCGCCGTCCGCGGTGGTGAAGGTCGTGACGGCCTCGTTCGAGGCCTTCGACCAGGTGCCTTCGACGAGGTGGCCGGCGGTGAGCACCCAGCACGCGCCCGACCCGACCTGTTCGGCCACGTAGACCGGGTTGCCGCCCACGTCGGCGTCACCGTTGCGGTGGTAGTCGACGAACTGGACGATCACGTTCTGCGGGGCGCTCTGGATGCCCTTCTCGTCGAGGTGCGGCGTGCCGCGCTGCCATCGGGCGAAGCCCTTGCGGTTGGCGTCCCAACGCCAGTCGACCGGAGCGCCTCTGGTCACCCCGAAGTCGACGTGCACCTCGCGTACCGGGCGGGCGCCGGTGGCGAGTCGGTCGCCGTCGGCGCGGAAGGTGAAGATCGGGGCGGGTGGTCTTGCGTCGTCAGGCGCGTGGGCCCACAGCTTCGACGTCGCCGTGTACAGATCGTGGGGCGCCTTCTTGCCTCCGACGCCGCGGCGCGTATAGGCATCGGCGACGACGCCGGGACCGAGATCGACCAGAGGTGCGGCCCTGATGGCCCGGCTCACGCCGGGGTTCCCGCCCGACCATGCGAACAGCGGGCGCGTCAGTGCCGAGACGATGGGGAGGTCGGTCATGCGGCCCGACCGGACCGGGCCGACCGGGTCGGCACCGGTCGACTGGAACCCCGCCGCAAAACGGGTGACCGAACCTTCGACGCGTTCCTCGTACACGACGTCGGCCTGGTTCAGCCCGAGCTGGGGACGTGCCGGCGGATCGGCGTTGTCGATCTTGACCACGAGGGCGGGACGCGCTGCCGCCGAGCGATCCGTGGTGGGGGCACCGGTGAGTGGCGCGATGATCGTCGGTCGGGGAGCCGTGGTGGTCGTCGACGTCGACGTCGACGTCGACGGTGCGGCGGCGACCGTGGCGGGCTTCTTCGCGCCGCAGGCACAGCCGACGAACACCAGCGCGCACGCGCCCACCACGGCGATGGTGCGGAATGTCCCGACGATGCTCGACACGGGCACGAGTCTGGCAGGAACCGGGTGACGATTCGGGTATCGGACGGGCGGGGAGCGACCATGACATCGGCCACGGCTTCGTCCGCCCGGGAGCCCCTGGGGTTACCATCGGTAACGTGGAACATCTGGATGTCGTGATCGTCGGCGCCGGTCTGTCGGGGGTGGGCGCCGCCCACCATCTGCAGACCAAGTGTCCCTGGGCCGATTTTGCGATCCTCGAGGCACGCGACTCGATCGGGGGTACCTGGGATCTGTTCCGGTACCCGGGGGTGCGATCCGACTCCGACATGTACACCCTCGGCTACTCGTTCCGGCCCTGGCCTGGTGAGAAGACCATCGCCGAGGGTGGCGCCATCCTCGACTACGTGCGCACCGTCGCCGCCGAGGACGGCACCGACGCGAAGATCCGTTTCAACCGAAAGGTCGTCGCCGCGGCATGGTCCAGCGAGGACGCCCGCTGGACGATCACCGTGGAGGTCGCCGAGACCGGTGAGACCGAACAGCTCACCGCGCATTTCCTCTTCTCGTGCAGCGGCTACTACCGCTACGACCACGGGTATCTGCCCGACTTTCCGGGCGTCGACGATTTCGGGGGAACCTTCATCCACCCGCAGTTCTGGCCCGACGACCTCGACTACGCCGGCAAGTCGATCGTCGTGATCGGGTCGGGAGCGACGGCGATCACGTTGATCCCGGCACTGGCGAAGACCGCGGGGCACGTCACCATGCTCCAACGCTCCCCGACCTACATCGTCTCGCTGTCCGCGACCTCGGCGCTCGCCGACACGTTGCGTCGCCTTCTGCCCGGGGACCTCGGCGCCACGGCCACCCGCTGGGCCCTGGCGCTCGGTACCCAGGGCCTGTACCGCTTCTCGAAGATGCGCCCCGAACGCGTTCGCAAGGCGCTGCTCGACGGCGTCGCCGCGCAACTGCCCGAGGGCTATCCGGTCGACGAACACTTCAGCCCCCGCTACGACCCGTGGGATCAACGACTCTGTGTCGTCCCCGACGGTGACCTGTTCGCGGCGATCTCGAGCGGTCGGGCCGACGTCGTCACCGACACGATCGACACGTTCACCGAGCACGGTGTCCGCACGACGTCGGGCACCGAGCTCCGGGCCGACATCGTCGTGTCCGCGACCGGACTCGACCTGGTGTTCATGGGGGGCGTCGCCCTGACCGTCGACGGTGAGCCCGTCGACATCGCCGAACGGTTCGTCTACAAGGGGATGATGCTCGCCGGCGTGCCCAACGCCGCGGCCGCGATCGGCTACACGAACGCGTCGTGGACCCTCAAGTGTGAACTCACCTGCGACTACGTGACCCGCTTGTTGAACCATCTGCGTGCCACGGGTCTGCGCCAGTGCACGCCGGTTCCCGACTCGCCCGGCATGGACGAGCAACCGCTGCTGGGTCTGACGTCGGGTTACATCACCCGCTCGGCCGATCGGTTCCCCAAATCCGGAACGGCCTACCCCTGGCGCGTCGATCAGAGCTACCTGAAGGACTACCGGGCGACCAGGGGGCGTAGCATCGACGACGGCGTCATGCGCTTCTCGAACCCCGACCCCGACGCCGTGAGGCCGATCGTGAACCAGTCCGCTCGCACCGCACCGCACGACCGTTTCGACGGACGGGTCGCCGCGATCACCGGCGCCGGCTCGGGGATCGGCCGCGCCCTCGCGGTCGAGTTGGCACGCCGGGGCGCCCACCTGGCCCTCAGCGACGTCGATGTCGACGGCATGGCCGAGACCGTCACCCTGTGTGAAGGGCACGGCGTCAAGGTCACGTCCGCCGAGGTCGACGTCGCGGATCGTGCCGCCGTAGAGGCGTGGGCCGGGCGGGTCGTCGCCGACCACTCACAGGTGAATTTCATCTTCAACAACGCCGGCGTGGCACTCGGCGCGACGGTCGAGAGCGAGTCCTACGACGACTTCGAGTGGCTGATGAACATCGACTTCTGGGGCGTGGTGTACGGGACGAAGGCGTTCCTGCCGCATCTGAAGGCTTCGGGCGAAGGTCACATCGTCAACCTGTCGTCGGTGTTCGGCCTCGTGTCGATCCCGTCGCAGTCCGCCTACAACGCGGCGAAGTTCGCGGTCCGGGGTTTCACCGACTCGTTGCGGATGGAACTCGAGATCGAAGGCGCACCGGTGTCGTCCACCACCGTGCACCCCGGCGGGGTCAAGACCAACATCGCCCGCCGGGCCCGGGTCGACGAGTCGGTCGGCGCCATGAGCGGCGGTGGGTCGATCGGTGACTCCTTCGACCGCATCGCCATGACCAGCCCGTCCAAGGCCGCGAAGCAGATCCTCGACGGGGTCGCGGCGAACAAGCGTCGGGTGCTCGTGGGACCGGACGCGAAACTGATCGACTTCGTGGCCCGACTGCCGGCCGCGGTCTACCAGAACGTGCTGATCCGCGGCGCCCGCCGCAACGCCCGGCAGAACGCGGGCTGAGCCCCGGCGACTCGGGCGGGCCGCTCGGCGGCGGCGAATGCGGCGGCGGGGTCGGCGAGGTCGGCGAGGGTGAAGCGGACCGGGCCGCGCCGGAACTCCCGGAGCGTCGGATCGTGGCGGTGGGGCCGGTGCTCGCGGTCGCGTCGGCGGGGCGCGTCCCACACCGCCGCGCGCGGACTGTCCACCGTCCACCCGCAGGACCACCCCCCTGGAGGGCGCG
>JBDZUV010000122.1:0-7184 GCA_040255345.1 Actinomycetota bacterium
CGTATGGCATTCGATGGTCGTCCTGCTCAGCCGGGCCCGCACCTGGCACCACATCTGGGTCACGTCCCAGGAGATCCTGCTCGGCTTCGGACTCGCCCTCGTCGGCGGACTGGCCGTGGGGGTCGCGATCGGTGAGATGCCGGTCTTGGACCGGGCCATGAACCCGTTTCTCGTCGCGCTCCAGGTGCTGCCCAAGGTCGCCATCATCCCGCTGTTGATCCTGTGGATGGGTTTCGGACTCTCGGCCAAGGTCGTGGTCGCCGCCGTGTTCGCCTTCTTCCCGATCACGGCCGGCACCCGGGCCGGCATCCGCGCGGTCGAGCCGGGGCACCGTGACCTCGCGGCGACTCTCCGCGCGTCGCGCTGGCAACGTCTGCGATTCATCGTCCTGCCGAGCGCGCTTCCCTCGATCCTCACGGGCATGGAGGTGGGGGTCGTGCTGGCGACCATCGGCGCGGTCGTGGCCGAGTACCTGGCGGGCGGGGAAGGCCTGGGTTGGCTCGCCGTGGCCAGCCTGAACCAGCTCCAGGTGGCCGACCTGTTCGCCGTGATCATCCTGCTCGCCGTGCTCGGATTCGTCGCCTATGCGGCGATCACGAGTCTGCGCCGGATCCTCGTCCCATGGCATCCCTCCGCGGAGGACCGCCCACCGGGGTTCTGAGCCGGTTGCGCACGGCGTTCATCGCCGTGGGGGTCGCCGACGAGTCCGAGGGGTCGCGCTCAGGTGACAGCAGCCCCATTGGCATCGTTCCTCGCGCTTCACCGAATTCGACAGGCTCGTCGGCCCGTGCTCTGTGAGGGGCGCCGGTACCGGTGCGATGCACCCTGACGACCGACCGATCAGTTGGACTCGACCGTGGCGTCGCGGCGGTGAAGGAACCAGAGCCCTGCTTCGAGCATGGTGATGGATCCGATGATGAGCAGCATGAACGTGATCATGCTCATGGGTACGTCCGCGACGCGGAACGCCACCAGCATCGTCACCATGAAGACGACATGGATGGCGTGCTTCCCCATGTGGTCGAGCAGCACCTTGGTGTCGAAGTCTCGTTTCACGACGGTCTCCTGTTCCTTGAGTAGACATCTGAGTTGACACATGTATCCTAACTGTGGATTCGCGAGAACTACACTCGGTCGATGACATCGGGCAGCGCAGGTTGGTCACGGGCGAAACGAGCATCGGGTCGCGTCGACACCCGAGCGGCGATCGTCGACGCGGCGCTTCGCCTGTTCTCCCGGCACGGCTACATCGGCGTCAGGGTCGAGGACATCGCCCGCGAATCGGGTGTGTCGCGGGCGACGTTCTACAAGCACTTCTCCGAACGCGACGAGATCCTCGGTGAACTGTTCGCACGCCTGCTCGCCTCCGACGACGACATCGAGGCGGCCGGTCGTGATCCCGAAACCCGGGTCATGTCGCTGCTGCGTCAGGTGGCAGCGCGCATGCTCACCCAGGAGACGCTGGCCCGCTTCGTCTACAGCCTCCCGGTCCGGCACGATTCGATCCTGCCCGGCGGCGCGGCGGCGCCGGCGGTGATGACCCGTGTCGCCGAGGAACTCCAGAACGGTTACGTCGCGGGGACGCTGCGGACCGACATCCCCTTGGAGGCCTACGTCGAGGTGATCGGCCGGGTGTTCGAAGCGGCGATGCGTGACTGGGCCGAAGACCGCTCCGACGATGCTCTGGAACGGCTCGACCAGTTGCTCACGATCGCGTTCAACGGCATCAACACCCGGAGGAAGCCCCAGAAACGCCAGGCGTAGTCACCACCCGGCACGCCGTCGCGATGATCGATGTACGAGGTGGCCGAAGCGCCGCCGTGACCGCGTCAATCGGGCTGCAGGCCCTTGACGTACTTGGCCTGCCCGGCGTGCTGGATCGCGTCGTCGAGGATGCTCACCAACCTGACCCCGAGCGTGACCGGAGGGTCCCAGTTGTCGTCGATGACCCGGTCGAGATCGTCGGGGCCGAGCGTCGCGAGGTAGTCCCGGGCCGCCTCGGCCACCCGGGTGTAGTACCCACCCAGCACGTTCACACTGCGCGGCCGCACGGCGGCGACCTGGGCAGCCGAGTGGCCGTAGCCGCTGTTCGACGGGTCGGGATCGAGACCGAACCCGTTCGCCCAGTCGCCGGTGACCCACACCTGGTCGCTTCCCGCCACGTCGGCGATCTGTGCATCGATCACCCGGGCGAGATGCCAGACCAACCAGCCGATCGGATTGGTCCCGTCGACCGGTTGCCACGTCAGCGCGTCGGGGCCCAGCCCTTCGAGGATCTCAGCGACATGCTCGTCGATGCGACCGAAGAACTCGATGAGTGCGTCGTTGCCGTCCATTGCCGATGCCTCCTGGCTGTCGGGATCAGTGCAGGTACGCGTCGGCCTGTTTGCCGGCCAACGCCACCAGGTCGTCCATTGCGATGTTGACGTCGACCAGGTGCAGTCCCCAGGTCGGCCCCAACGGCTCGGCCAACTCAGGACGGGGGTCGTCGGGGCCGGAGCGGTGGGACGTGATCTGGAACCAGCTGTGGGTGGCGTTCGATCGGCACTCGCCCGTGAACAGCCCCGGATACCCCACCCAGGGGGTGTCGACGTCGGTGTCGCCCAGATCGACGCTGCCCAGCAACGATTCGCCGGTGACGAACGCCGGGTGGAGCGCGGCCGAGCCACCACCGAGGGCGGCCGGGTTCGTGCAGATCACCTGCTGGCCGGCCTTGGCCTTGCCGAACATGGCGCCCTCGACCGGCGTGCCGGAGAACGTCGAGTAGGCGACGACACAGCCGGTCTGGGTGTCGTCGGTGCATTCGGGCACGTGTTGGAAGCTTCCACCGACCTTCTTGCCGTCGGGCACGGTGACGTTTCCCCCCAGCAGCATCGCCGACACCAGGAGCTTGCGCGACGCCGGGTCGGTCTCGATCTCGTCGGCGATCAGCTCGGTGAGCACGAACGACCCCTGGGAGTGGCCGATCAGGATCACCCCGCGGCCGTCGTTGTCGTTCGCGAGGTAGTCCTCCCAGGCGTTCTTCACATCGTCGTAGGCATAGGCGGCTTCCGCATCGGTGGCCTGCTTGCCGAAGATCCCCGGGATCGTGCGCTGCCGGTACATCGGTGCGAACACCCGGCACACCTTCGAGAACCGTGACGCCTGGGCCTTGGCGACCGCGATCTGCTCAGGGTCGATGGCGAGGCTCGCCACCGCGGCATCCTGGGTCGACACGGTGGGGTAGACGTAGAAACAGTCGATCTTCGGGTTCCTCGCCGGCTTCGGATGCTCCACGGCGCGAGCGCCGTCGGCGCTGATCTGGGTGATCGTCTCGTCGGTGGTGCACGGGTCGTCGTCGGCCTCCGGACGACACAACCAGGTGGTGTCCGCGGCATGCGGCTTCACCGAAGAAGCGACCGTCGTCGAGGCGGCCACGCTCGCAGTGGTCTGGGTGACGCGCGTCGAGTCCGAGCCCGAACCCGATCCGGAACAGGCCGCGAGGCCCATGAGCGCCATGCCGCACAGTGTGAGGGCGATCTTGCGAATCATGGAGGGCATCCCTTCGATCGGTCGTCGCCGCGGCCAACAGCTGTTTCGCATACAGTGCAGCGCACCGGGCCGACCGTGGCTGCGGTACGAGCCGAACCGAGCTTACCTGCGAGAACCCATCTGGTCTCCCCGCCGATGGACCCCGAGGTCCGGAAGGAAGCGATCTTGAGACGACGACGCAGCCTCGACGAGACGAGGCAGAGTATTCTGGATGCCGGGGCGGCGATGCTGTCCGAGGCCGGGTACTCGCTCAGGAGTGCGAACATCACCCTGATAGACGCCTGTCGCCGTGCCGGTCTGGGCACCGCGGGGAGTGGCTACAAGATCTGGGGTACGCAGGACGCGTTCCGCGAGGATCTGGTGCGCCACGCATTGGCGATGGAAGGCACCCGGGAAGAGGCCGCTGAGCGGCTCCTGGAGGCGATCGCCCAGCTCGGACCGGATCCGGACCTGACCAGCATCATCAGAGTCGCCGCGATCGAGAACGCCGAAGCGGTCATCGGGACCGAGTGGTTCACCCGGATGAACGCGCTCTGGCTCGCAGCGGCCACCGACGACGAGATGCGTGACGAACAGATCAGGGCGCAGGCCGAACTGCTCCAGTCGCTCCGCGAGACCTTCGTCGATCTGCTCGAAGCGTACGGGCGCGAGATGCGTCCGCCGTTCACCGCGGAGATGCTCACGCTGGCCATCGCTGCCGAGATGCACGGCATCGCCTACTACTGCGCCTACGAGAACGACACGACGGTGTCGGAGCTGCAACGTCCGACCGGCCCCGGTGGCACGCTCGAGCAGTGGCATCTGATGGGGTGCGTCGTCGAGGCACTCGTCGAATCGTTCACGCAGCCGATCGACTCGTCGGCATCGATCGACCCGTCTGATTCGGCCGATGCGCCGTCATCGACCGCCTGCTAGCGCGGCCATCGCCTGCGAGGGTGTGGCCACGCCATCGGGCAGAATCGGCCCGTGAGCAGTGTGTGGATCGACGGACGACTCGTGCCGGTCGAACAAGCGACCATCTCGGCGATCAGCCCCGGCGTGCAAGTGGGTCTCGGCGTGTTCGAGGCGCTCGGTGTCGTACGCGGTGAGGCCTTCGCGCTCACGCGTCATCTCAGGAGACTCGCACGTTCCGCAGCCATCGTCGGTCTGACCGTGCCGTTCACCGACTTCGAGTTGCGCGGTGCGGTCGCCGCGGTGATCGCCGCGGATCCGGCAGCGACCAAGGTACGGATCACCGTGTCGGCGACCGCCGGCGATGCCGCCCCCGTGGTGGTGGTGAACGGAGTGGCTCAGCACCAGTGGCCGGCGACGACCCGGGTCGCGTTGTCGTCGTTCGTCCGGAACGAACGGTCGCCGAGCACCGGGGCGAAGACGACGTCGTATGCCGACAATGTGCTGGCACTGGCCGCGGCGCGCCGGGCCGGCGCGGACGAGGCGTTGTTGTGTGACTCGAACGGGTTTCTCAGTGAGGGAACCGCATCGAACGTGTTCCTCGCTGCCGACGGTGCGTTGTGCACCCCGTCGCTCGCCAACGGTGGACTCGGTGGGATGACCCGCGAGTTGTTGTGCGAGGTCATGCCCGTGCACCTGCGCGACGACATCACGGTCGCGGAACTGCGAGCAGCTCCCGAGGTGTTCATCACGTCGTCGACCCGCGGGGTCCACCCGGTCGAGTCCATCGACGGCCTGGCGGTGCCCCGGTGTCCAGGCCCGCTGACCGCGGCCGCGGCCGACGCGTTGGCGGCGTTGCAGGCTCGCACGCTCGATCCGTGAGGTCACCGACAGCTTCCGAGGCGGTCACGGCAGCATCGTGCACGTTCGGGGCCAGGCGCTAGCATCGGTCGTCTTGACGGCCCAGGTTCGTCAGGGAGAGGTGCCGGAGTCCGGCTGAACGGGCCTCCCTGCTAAGGAGGTGACGGGTTCACCCCCGTCCGTGGGTTCGAATCCCACCCTCTCCGCTTCTGACCCGCCCTCGACGCGGCGTCGGATCCCCTCGCGAGTGAGGTGCAGGCGATCTGGGTAGGGTCGCGGAGACAGAGCGATGCTCCCGCCCCCGCGGGGCGTCGTGGCATCCGACCGTCCGAGGAGATCGACCCGTGCCCCGACCGAACCGATCCACACCCCCGATCCCGTACGAGTACCTCGCGGAGGTCCCGGGCTTCGACGTCACCAGTGACGACCTCACCGACGGCGCGTCCATCGATCGGCGTTTCGTCGCCGATGCGAACTTCGGGCTCGACGGCGACAACGTGTCACCGCATCTCGCCTGGAGCGGCTTCCCGTCCGACACCCGGAGTTTCGCGGTCACCTGCTTCGACCCCGACGCGCCGACCGGCAGCGGCTTCTGGCACTGGGTGCTCCTCGACATTCCGGTCGAGGTCACCGAACTCGCCACGGGTGCCGCGTCGGGTGACTGCAACGGCGTGCCCGACGGCGCGATCCACCTCGGCAACGACACCACCAACACCTGCTACACCGGCCCGTTCCCCCCACCCGGTCACGGGCCGCACCGCTACGTGTTCGCGGTGCACGCGCTCTCGGTCGCACGACTGGGCCTCGATGCCGCGGCACGCCCCGCGGTCGCCGGCTTCACGATGGCCGATCTCACGCTCGCCCGGGCCGTGCTGACCGGCACCTTCGAGACGACCGGCTGAGGTCGACCGGAGCCACCCATGTCAGGCTCACTGCGGCGTCGGATCGGTCGGGACCTCCGATGAGCGCGGCGCATTCGCATGACCATGTCCACGTGAGCCTGGGCGCAGGCGCCCGGCACCGGGGACGTCTGGCGCTGGTGCTGGCGCTGACCGCGGTGTTCCTGGTCGTCGAAGTGGTCACGGCCTTCGCGACGAACTCGCTCGCGCTCTTGTCCGATGCCGGGCACATGCTCACCGACGTGCTCGGCCTCGCGATGGCCCTGACCGCGATCGAACTCGCGGGCCGTCACACGGCTCGGCGGCCCGAGGGCGGTCGCACCGGCGGCCACACCTACGGGCTGTACCGGCTCGAGATCATCGCGTCGTTCTGCAACACCCTGCTGTTGTTCGGGGTCGCGGGCTACGTGGTGGTCGAATCGATCCGCCGGATCGGGTCGACCCCGTCGGTGACGGGTACCCCGATGCTCGTCGTTGCCGCGGCAGGCCTCGCCGTCAACGTGGTCGCCTACATGGTGCTCCGCGAGGGGGCGCGCGAAAGCCTCAACGTCGAGGGCGCCGCGCTCGAAGTACTCGCCGACCTGGTCGGTTCGGTCGGGGTGATCGTCGCCGCGTTGCTGGTGATGGCCTTCGGGTGGACCTGGGCCGACGCCGCCTGCGGTATCGCCATCGGCATGTGGATCCTGCCCCGGGCCTGGCGTCTGGGAGGCCGGTCACTGCGGATTCTGCTCCAGGCGGCACCGGCGGACATCGACCTCGGCGCGGTCCGTGCCGACCTCGGGTCGCTCGCCGGGGTCGTCGACGTGCACGACCTGCACGTGTGGACGCTCACCTCGGGCATGGACGCCGCGTCGGTCCACCTCGTCATCACCGAGTCGACCGACCACCATGCGGTGCTCGATCAGGCGCGTGATCTGCTCGTGACCCGCTACGAGATCGGCCACGCGACGTTGCAGGTGGAACCGTCCGACCATCGGGGTTGTGACGAGATCGGTTGGTGAC
>JBDZUV010000122.1:7284-9334 GCA_040255345.1 Actinomycetota bacterium
CTGGCGAGCGGACTGTAGAAGACCAGCCCGTTGCCCTTGTGGTCGTACACCACCGCGCGGCGTTCGTGCTCGTCGTCGTAGGGACCCTTCACGATGGCCCCGCCGTTGGCCTCGATCGCCGCCGCAGCCGCGTCGACATCGTCGGTCTTGATTCCGGGGACGACCTTGCCGGGCATCGGATGGTCGACCGACGTGGCCAGAGCGAGCGTGACCGAGCCACCGTCGAGCGCGGCGAAGTGGCCTCCGTCGCGGAACTTGAGTGGCATGCCGAGCGTCTCCGAATAGAAGGCGATCGACTCGTCGAGATCGTCGGTGGAAAGAATGACCATCTTCACGTCGAAGGTACTCATCGATGTCTCCTGATCGTGTTGGTACGGGATGTGACGAACGTCCCCTACCAGTCCCATCGAGCGGTCGTCAAGCTGAGCCGTGACCCGACCGGCACCTCCGGGCGTCGTCCGACCGGGCAGTCGCCCGCACCCGATCGTGGCCGGCCACCGCATCGATCCCAAGGGGGACACCATGACCGAGTCCAGCTTTCTCGCCCAGTACTCCATCCAGCGCTGGCTGGAGATGGCACCGCAGGGGTATCTCCAGGACACCGCCTTCGGGCACGACCCGGGGCTGACCGAACCCGAAGACATTCTCGCTGACGACGACCTGCGCACCGCCGAGATCGCCCTGACCGTCCAACTGGTCGCCGGCGAGCGGTGCGCGCTCGCTGCGTCGTCGGGCCTGGTGAACGCCGCCCCGGATCCGGCATCCAAGACGTTCCTCGCCACCCAGACCCTCGACGAGGCGCGCCACGTCGAGATCTTCACCCACCGGCTCATGGACCTCGGTGTGAAGAAGGCCGACATCGACTCCACGGTCGACACGTTCGCCAACCCGAACCTGGTGAAGTTCGCCGAGACGCTGCTCGAGCGGGTCGCCGACGGCGATTTCGTCGCGGGCGTCGTCGGGCAGAACATCGTGCTCGAGGGCATGGCCTTCTCGGTGTTCGAATTGCTCAAGGCGACCTCGGACCTGCGCAACCCGAAGTTCGCCCAGACCCTCGCAGGGACGATCGCGGACGAGCGCCGCCACGTCGGATTCGGTGAGAACCGCATCGGCTCACTGATCGGCGACTTCCCCGAACGCCGGGCCGACGTCGAACGGATGCAGGGCGAGATGGCGTACTACATGCTGGCGGCGTTCTCCGACATCTTCTCGATGTCGGGGCCGACCGTCGACCGTCAGCGCGAGAGGCTCGCCGCGCAGGGCGGACCGACCGGACCCGTCGAGTACAACGGCACCGACCTGACGGCGATCTCCAACGACGAGGTCGAGGCGCTGCTCGCCAACACCGTGCTCGGAGAGTTCAAGACCCGGCTGGGGCGGATCGGCCTGGACTATCACGAGCCGGTCCCCGCATGACGTCGGCGCTCGCGGCCGAACCGGAGCCACACCAGGGTCGACGGCGTCTGGTCGACATCCGTGCCGAGCTCGACCCGGTGGTCCTGCAGTCGTTTGCCGGCATCTACCGGGATCTCGGCCTCAGCCGCGCCGAAGAACCGTCGCTCTGCCGGGCCCACCTGGCCGCCCTCGACAGTTTGGGGCTGACATGACCGGTACGACCGAAGGCCCGATCGTCGATGTCGTCGCTGAGACCGACCTCGACGACGCCACGTCCGGTGAGCTCCCACGACGCGTCTTCGAACTCGAAGACACCGGGTTCCGTGAAGTGCCCGAGCGGTGGCGCAAGTTCTACCGGGTGTGGCAGGGCGACGACGACACGCTCGGTCCGAACGAGGTCATCTGCCCCGTCTGCAGGGTCGTGATCCGGTCGCAACGTGAGTATCGGGCCGGCGACCGCGTCTACTGCATGTGCTGTTTCACCCGCATGGTGCTGGTCGAGACCGGCACCGGTGCCATCGAAGCCGAGGTCGTGTACCAGTGAACCCGACCCGAGGGCGCCCGGTCGGTGCCTGCGGGTCACCCACCGGGCAGCGTGGTCGACCGCACCAGGTTCTTCCCCTGCGCCTTGCCCTGTCGGAGCAGCCGGTCCGCG
>JBDZUV010000123.1:0-9300 GCA_040255345.1 Actinomycetota bacterium
GGTCGGTTCCCGCGGGTCGGCGACGGCACCCAGCGCCGCTCGATGGTGTACACGGGCAACCTCGTGGAAGGCCTGCTGTGCGCCGAGCGCGGCGAGGTGCCCACGGGCAGCGCGTACTGGATCGCCGATGCCGAGCCCTACGCCCTGGCCGACATCTTCGCGTCGATCCGTGAGGCGTTCGTGGCCGAGGGGTACGACGTGACCGAAGGGCGCATCCGGATTCCCCGGGCCGCCGCGCGACTCGCCGAGTTCCTCGACGGTCGACTCCAGGCATTGGGCAAGTATTCTCAGGGGATGCACGTGATGGGCGAGCTGAAGGACACGATCGCGTGTGACATCTCCCGGGCCCGCGCCGAGATCGGCTATGACCCCCAGGTGGCGCTGGTCGAGGGGATGCGGGCGTCGATCCGCTGGTGCGTCGAACACGGCGAAGCGCTGTAGTGCCGACCCGGGCATTGATCACGGGGGGCAGCGGGTACTTCGGGACCGTGCTCGCCGGAGCGGCCGACGCCGCCGGCATGGACGTGCGGATCTTCGACCTCCACGCTCCCGATTCGACCGATTTCGACGGCTTCGACGTCGACTACGTCGCCGGCGACATTCGCGACCGCGACGCGGTACGTGCCGCGTGTGACGGTGTGGACGTGGTGTTCCACAACGTCGCCCAGGTACCCCTCGCCAAAGACCGTGACCTGTTCGAGTCGGTGAACGTGACCGGCACCGCGAACCTGTTGATCGCGGCCCGTGACGCCGGGGTGGGCAAGGTCGTGCACACCTCGACCAGCGCGATCTACGGCATCCCCGAACACAACCCGGTCACCGAAGACACCACGCCCACGCCGGTCGAGGACTACGGCAAGGCCAAGTTGACCGGCGAACGCCTCTGTGCCGACGCGGTCGCCGCCGGGCTCGACGTGACGATCGTGCGACCTCGGACGATCATGGGCCACGGGCGTCTGGGGATCATGGCGATGCTCTTCGAGCTGATCGCCGCGGGAGCGCCGATCCCGCTGTTGGGACGGGGCGACAACCGCTACCAGTTCGTGCACGCCGAAGACCTCGCGTCGGCCTGTCTGCTGGCCGGGCAGCGCGGCGGCCCCACCAGCTACAACATCGGCGCGACCGAATTCGGCACGCTGCGGGAGACGCTGCAGCCCCTCATCGACCATGCCGGCACCGGCTCACGGATCCAACCGCTGCCTCTCGGCGCCGCGCAGTTCGCGATGAAGGCGGCGTCGTTGGCGCATCTGGTACCGCTCGCGCCGTACCACTGGCTGCTCTATGGCGAGTCGCTGTACTTCGACTGTGCCAAGGCCGAGTCCGAGCTGGGCTGGACGGCGACCCAGTCGAACGCCGAGATGATGATCGAGTCCTACGACTGGTTTCTGGCGCATCGCGATTCGCTCGAGGCCGGAGGGTCGGTCCACCAGTCGCCGGCGAAGCTGGGCGTGTTGAAGGTGCTCGAGTATCTGCCGTGATCGTCCAGGTGGCGACCCGAAGGCGCCGATGACCGAGACCGACGACGCCACCCCGAACCACACGCCGCCGGCGCTCGACACCGCGGGCTCGGCATGGTGGCGGCGCCCCGGTGTGGTGGCGGGCGCGTTCGCGGCCGCGTTCGTCATCCCGTTTCTCATCGCCGCCCTGAAGCTGCGCAGCCCCAAACCCTACGTGGTGCTCGACCTCGCCCAGACCGAGATGCGGGTGCGGGCGGTGTTCAGCCTGAATCCACCGTTGATCGGCCTGCCGGGTCGTCTCGGTCATTTCGGCGTGCACACCGGGAGCCATCCCGGTCCGTTGAGCTTCTGGTTGCTCGCCCCCTTCTACAAGCTGTTCGGTTCGACACCGTGGGCGTTGTTCGCCGGGGCGCTCGTGCTGAACTTCGCCTGGATCGCCGTCGCGCTGTGGTTGGGGTGGCGCCGCGGTCGCCTGGCGATGCTCGTCGGGGTGGGCGCGGTGGTGGTGCTGCTCGTCCACACCTTCGGGATCATCGTCGTCGAACAGCCCTGGAACCCGTATCTGCCGCTGATGGCCTGGACGGTCGTGCTCCTCGCGGCGTGGTCGGTACTGGGCGACGACATCGAGATGTTGCCCGTGCTCGTGGTGGCGGCGAGCTACTGCATGCAGACCCACATCCCGTATCTGGGCATGGGCGGCGGGATGGTCGCGTTCACCGTGATCGCGACGGTGGTGTGGCGCTACCAGCGGAGGCGGTCCGATCACGGTGGCGAACCCGCGAAGGAACACCGGCTCGCCTGGCTGTCCGGTGAGCGGGGCTCGTGGCCGTCGATCAGGAAGATGTGGACCTGGATCATCGGGTCGTTCGCGGCGGGGCTGGTGTTGTGGGCGCCGCCGATCTTCGATCAGTTCCACTCCAACGAGGGGAACTTCTCGCTCATCTGGGAGGACGCCACGAACCCACCCCAGGCCGCGGGAGGGATCGTCCAGGGAATCCATCTGGTGCTCGCGCACCTGAACCCGTGGCAGCTCATCACCGGCCACGACATCGAGTTCGTCGTGATCAACTCGAACTGGCCCGGGGCGATCTTCCTGGCCGTCTGGGTCGTGGCGTTCGTGTTCGCCTGGCGCTTCCGCGTGCGCGCCCTGGTGCTGGCGAACGTCGTGATCGCGGCAGCGCTGGTCTTCGCCGTGTTCGCCCTGTCGAAGATCTACGGCGACCTGTACTGGTACCTGATGATGTGGATGTGGACGATCTGTGCGGCGATGGTCGCGACGGTCGTCTGGGTGGTGATCGAGGCCGTGCGCCGCGCCGAGTTACCGGAACCGACCCTGCGGTGGGCGCGGGCCGGTTCGTCCGCGGCGCTCGCCGTCGGTCTGGTCGTGTTGTTCGCCACCACGACCCATCAGGCGACCCGGGCGGAGATCCCCGACAGGAACCTGTCGGATCAGATGGCTCACATCGTCCCCCAGACGATCGCAGCCCTCGAAGCCGGCGAGGTTCCCGGCGACACCGGTCACGGGATGTACCTGGTGACCTGGTTCGATCCGGTCAAGATCGGAAGTGCGGGCTACACCCTGCTCGACGAGTTGGACGGGCACGGGTTCGACGTGGGTCTGAAGCCGGCGTTCCTGGGCATCGTGCCGGGACGCCAGACCGTGCCCTTGGGCACCGACCGGGGACTGATCCACCTGTCGGTGGGCGACGCCGACATCGCACGGTGGCGTGCCGACCCGCGCGCGGTCGAAGCCGCGTACTACGACGGACGAACCCCGGCACAGAAGGCCGAGTTCGCCCGGCTCCGGGAGAACGCCCGGCGGTTGATCGCCGAGGCGGGAGGCGACCCCGACGTGATCGACAAGTCGCTCACGGGTGCGTCGCTGAACACCGCCCTGCCGCTGCAGGCCACCCAGGACATGTCGAAGATGTCGGAGATCGGCCTGCCCATCGCGGTGTTCTTCGCCCCGCCGGGAACCGCCTGATCAGGCCAGGTCTGCCGCATTCGGCGATCACACTGCGAGACGCAACCCACCATCTCACGATGTCTGGTGTTCATCGACGTTTGGAGAGCACCTCGGTGAACTCGGCTGCCCGATCATGGCGGCCACATGGATGTCGACGGCGATGACCACTCTCACAGGTGAATGTTCAGTCCCGTGCGCGGCCACGTCGAATCCTGCGTGACTCGGCAACCGCGGCGAGGGCCGGATGCCCGGCCGCTGCCCGTTCAGGAAGCGAGGAAGGCGTGGGTGTTGCGGGTGGCGAGCATCATGATCGCCGCCTGGGGGTTCACGCCCGGCGCATCGGGAAGCAGCGACGCGTCGTTGATGTAGAGGTTCTCGGTGCCACGCAACCGGCCGAAGCTGTCGGCCGCCGCCCGGCGCGGGTCCTCACCCATCCGCACCGTCGAGGTCAGGTGCACGGTCATCACGTTCGCCCGTGACCGGCTGATCGCCTCCCACCACTGCACGAGGTCGTCGGGGTGGCGCAGGATCGGGCCGCCCACGATGCCCGGGTACAGCTCGGTCGCGCCCGCCGCGAACAGTGCCGACCCCAGATGCAGCACCCCGCGGGCGAGGCGCGACATGTCGGCCTCGCTCATCGCGTAGAACACCACCGGTGACCGCAACCCGGGCAACCCCACGACCCGGCCGCCCCCGCCACGGATCGCCGCGTAGTAGACCGCGACGTTGCGCCAGTCGGCGAGCGCGTCTTCATAGGGCAGCGACGTGTCGGCCAGGGCGAGCGCGACGTGCCCCCGACGCGACGCCGAACCACCGATCGTGAGATGAGGGCCGAACTCCATGATCCGGTGCATCGGCACCTCGCCATGGTCCATTTCGGTGTCGAAGCGCGCCGCGACCTTGATCGTCGGATGGAACCGCAGCCCGGTGCCGATGCCCCTACGGAACCCACTGTGCTGCAACAACAGCGGTGTCTGGACGGCCCCGCCACACACGAACACGTCATCCGCGACGATCCGGACCGGCTCATCGCCTCCCTCGGCCGTCGACACACCGACCGCGGCCCGGAAGCACCCGTCACGCACCTCGAGCCGGTCGATCCGGGTGTCGGCCACGAGGCTCGCCCCGGCCTGCAGCGCCCGCGGAATGTAGGTGCGCGCCATCGTCTGCTTCGTGGCGTGGCCGTCGGGGGAGTAGCTGAACGCCCGGGCGAACTCGGTCGAACGCCACCCGAGCGCATCGGCGCCCTCGGCGATCTTCGCCGACGCCGGAGGTGCCTCGTCCGGCACCGTGGTGATGTCGAGAAAATCCTCGACCTCGGCGGCCGCGGCGGCCAACACGTCGGGACCGAAATCGCCGATCCGGTACTCGGTCGCCCAGGCGCTGCTCAGATAGTCGGGCAGGCGACGGTACAACCCGCTGTTGACCTCGGTCGAGCCGCCCACGCACCGACCCTCTGCGTAGGAGATGCCGGGATTGCCGAGTGCCGCGGTCAGCCCGTGGTTGCGGTAGCGGGTCATCATCTCGTCCATCGAGAAGGCCTCGACGTCGCCGGGCGTGTGCCACGCCCCCTCCTCGACGATCACCACATCGCGGCCGGCCTCGGCACACAACGCCGCGGTCACCGCACCGCCGGCTCCCGAGCCGATCACGAGCACTTCGGTCCGGATGTGCTTCATGAGGCGGTTCCGAGCTCTCGGTCTGCGGGCAGCGTCTCCTGATCGGCGAAGAGCACCAACGACGACAACAGGCGCGCGTACTGACGGATCGGGGTCAGCGGGTTCGACTCCCAGCTTGCGATCAGCTCTCGTAGCACCTCGTCGTCGGGGATCCGCCCACCGTGGGTGACCCGCGTGACCGCTTCGAGCAGCACCGAATCCAGGGCGATGCCGATCTTCAGATGTTGGGGAAGGTCGGCGAGTGACCCGGCGATGAACGCCTCGGTGGCACCACGCTGGGTGGGGTCCAGCGGGGCGAGCAGAGCGTCGATGATCCGGTTTCTGAACGATCCCATGCGGTCGACGAGCCTACCGGTCGGCTGCGGTCGCGTCGGACGTGTCGCCGCCGCCCCGAGCCGGCGTCGGGCCGCTCGTCGGGTGTCTCGGGGTTGCCGGCTCGTCGTCTTCGTCGTCGTCGAGGTCGGCCAGACGCAATGCCAGGCCACCAGAGGCGATCGCCGCGACGATCGCACCGGCGGCCGTGCCCAGCGCCGCGGCGATGATCAACCGCGTGAGGGTCGGATCGAGGCTCCCGAGTGGTACCGCCTTGTCGAAGGCCGGCACGCGCAGCACCGCCCACACCCCGAGCGCCGCCGCCGCAGCGAGCACCGCGATCGAGCGCGCCGCCGCGCTGCGGAGCGCGAGCGCGCCGATGGCCAGCACCACACACACGATCGGCAGCGCCACCCAGATCGGGTTGCCTCCGGCGAGCGCCGGAACCACGGCGAGTTCTGAAGCCCCCGCCCACAGCGCGAGGCCGCCGACGACGAGCAGCGCCCCGGCGGCGATCCGGGCGGCCGGACCGCGCAGGATCAGCCCGGCAACCGCCAGCAACACCAGCAGCGACGTTGCGAGTCCCCACTGGGGGAACGGGCTCGGCGCCGGAAACTCCCGGAGTTCACCCAGGATCTCGTAGTCGGTGCCATCGACGCTCAGCGGCACATACCAGAGCCCGTCGTCGCGGTCCGAGATCACCACCCGGTTCGTGCCGGGCAGCAACGTCGGGTCGATCTGCGGGGTCATGTAGTGGATGCGGTGGTCGTGCCACACGTAGTTGCCACCGTGCCCGACGGTCTTCCACCGGGGGTTCTTCGTGGCCCCCTCGATCGTCACCCAGTCGGGGATGTCGGTGTTCTCGGCCGATCCGAAACGGCTCTGGTTCAGGTACGTCGCGCTCGACGCCTGGTTCTCCTCGACGGTGCCCTGTTCGTCGACCCGCAGCCACGGTTCGCCGGTGTAGCCGGGCATCTCCACGGTGTGGCCCGCTTCGACGGTCAGGTCGAGGAACCCGTCGCCGCCCACGACCTTCGCCGTGATCGGCACGTCGACCGCGGCGGCACACGTGGGAGGTTTCGCCCGCGGGGCGGGCGCCCTGACGACACAGAGCTCCTTCGAGCGGTAGTTGCCGGGCTCGGCCGGGTCGGCGCCGGCGGCCGGCGCCACGGCGACGAGTCCGCACACGGCCACGGCGACCCCGGCGAGCAGCCGACGCACGTTCACCGGACCGGCTCGTCGGGATGCAGGATCGCGAGCAACCCGTCGTGGAGGTGCCCGTTCGAGGCCAGACCCGAACCGCCGCCCGGACCGGGCAGGCCCTGCAGGTCGGTGAAGCGGCCACCGGCCTCGGCCAGGATCACCGGCACCGGCGCGAGGTCGTAGAGCTCGGCGACCGAATCGGCCATGGCCTCGGCGCGGCCGGTGGCGACCATGGTGTAGCCGTAGCCGTCACCCCAGGTCCGCAGGTGCACGCCGTGCGTGTTCAACTGGTCGATGACGTCGCCCGGCCAGCCGGCGAAACCCGAGGTCATCAGGTAGGAATCGGTGAGCTGCGCGGTGTCGTTCACGTGGATGGTGTCACCGTTGCACCAGGCCCCCAGGCCCCGGCCGGCGTACACCGTCTCACCCAACGCGGGCACGTTGATCACGCCGACGGCGATGCCCGTGGCGTCTTCGAGTGCCAACAGGTTCGTGTACAGCGGCACCCCATGGGTGAAGGCTTTCGTGCCGTCGATCGGGTCGATGATCCAGCGACGTCCCGAGGTGCCCGGGGTCTCGGCCTGTTCCTCGCCGAAGATCCCGTCTGCAGGGAACAGCTCGGCGATCTCGGCGCGCAACTGGGCCTCGGCGCCTCGGTCTGCCGCGGTCACCGGGGTGCCGTCGCCCTTGGTGTCGACCTGCAGGTCGGCGCGGCGGAAGTACTCCAGGGTGAGCTCGCCCGCTCGCCGGGCGAGTCCGACCGCTTCGTCCAGGAGGCCTCGGTCGACCGGGGTGGAGTCCTGCGCCGTCATGGCCATCAGCTTGGCATCTGGCCGCGCACGTTCCCCACTCGGCAGTCCGGGTGGGGAGCGGGGACGGGGGCGTTTGTACGCTGGGCGGTCGTGACCGAACACGCCTCGCACCCCGACGCCGGACCGGCGCCGCGACGCACGTTCGCGATCATCTCCCATCCTGATGCGGGCAAGACCACCCTCACCGAGAAGTTCCTACTGTACGGCGGCGCCCTCGGCGGGTCGGGTGCGGGGTCGGTCAAGGCCAAGGGCGCACGACGTTCGGCAACCTCGGACTGGATGGAACTCGAGCAGTCCCGAGGCATCTCGATCACGTCGACGGTGCTGCAGTTCCCCTACCGCGACCATGTCGTGAACCTGCTCGACACGCCGGGGCACCGCGACTTCTCCGAGGACACCTACCGCGTGTTGGCCGCCGCGGACGCCGCGGTGATGGTGCTGGACGCTTCACGGGGCATCGAGGCACAGACCCTCAAGCTGTTCGAGGTCTGCCGTGCCCGCAGGCTGCCGCTGGTCACGTTCATCAACAAATGGGACCGGCCCGGCCATTCACCGCTGGAGTTGCTCGACGAGATCGAGGAACGCCTCGACCTGCCGGCGATCCCCATGACCTGGCCCGTCGGCATCGCCGGAGACTTCCGGGGGGTCGTCGACCGCCGTGACGGCACGTTCGTCCGGTTCACCCGGGTCGCGCGGGGCGCGACCGTGGCACCCGAGGAGATCGTGCCGGCCGACCGGGCCCACGACGAGGAGGGAGCGGCGTGGGACGAGGCCGCCGAAGGCCTCGAGCTGCTCGACGCGGTCGGCGCCGAATTCGACGCGGAACTGTTCGAAGCCGGCGAGATGACCCCGACGTTCTTCGGCTCGGCGCTCACCAACTTCGGCGTACGACTGTTGCTGAACGCGGTCATCGACCTGGCACCGGGCCCGTCACCGCGGCCCGATGTCGACGGGGTGCCCCGCCCCCTGGATGCGCCCATGAGCGGGTTCGTGTTCAAGGTCCAGGCCAACCTCGACCCGTCGCACCGCGACCGCATCGCGTATCTGCGGGTCAACTCGGGGCGATTCGAGCGGGGCATGGTGCTCACGCACGCCCGCACCGGCAAGTCGTTCTCGACCAAGTACGCGCACACCGTGTTCGGGCGTGAGCGCGAGACGGTCTTCGAGGCCTGGCCCGGCGATGTCGTCGGCCTCGTGAACGCCGGTGACGTTCATGTGGGTGACACGTTGTGGCTGGCCGACCCGGTCGAGTTCCCGTCCATCCCGAGCTTCGCCCCCGAGCACTTCCAGGTCGCCCGGGTGCTCGACACCGGCCGGTTCAAGCAGTTCCGTCGGGGCATCTCCCAACTCGACGAAGAGGGGGTGGTGCAGGTCCTGAGAGACGAAGACCTGGGTGATCAGGCGCCGATGCTCGCCGCGGTCGGCCCCATGCAGTTCGACGTGGCCAAGCATCGACTCGAGCACGAGTTCGGGGCACCGGTCGAGTTGAGCCCCACCCGCTACCGCGTGGCTCGTCGCACCGACGCGACGGGGGCCGCCGCACTCGCCGGCATGCAGGGCGTCGCGGTGCTGGCTCGCGCCGATGGCACCCTGCTGGCGCTGTTCGAGTCGGAGTTCTGGCTGCAACGCCTCATCGGCGACTCACCCGAGTTGGTGCTCGAACCTCTCGTCGGTACCGGCCTGTCGGGCTGACGCATGACAGCCCCGGAACTTGTCGCAGTTGGTCCCGGAAAGCGGGCACGACTGCGACAACTTCGCGGCTGGGGGTTTCGACCCGGTCGAGCGCGTGGGTGGAGGCTCGGGGGCTCCGGGGCGTGGGAGGGCGGGCGCGTGCGGGTCAGTTGCAGCGCAGGCCGTTCTTCGGTGGCCGC
>JBDZUV010000231.1:0-1962 GCA_040255345.1 Actinomycetota bacterium
ATTTCGCTCGGTTGTGGGGGCCGCAGAGGCGTTGCAGGTTGGCGATGACGGTGTTGGGATCACGGGGGTCGTAGGACTGGATGTGGTCGTATTCGAGGAACTTGGTGGCGTTGCAGCCGGGCTCGGCGCATCGGTCGTGCCGTGCGTCGACGACCTTGCGCTGCCGCCGGGTCGGGAAACGCCGGCGTGGCGAGGCGTCGATGGGTTGGCGTGCGGCGTCGTGCATCAGCAGCGATACGAACGCGTCGGGAAGCAGTTTGGCCACGGCATGGTCGCCGAGTGGCGTGCCGTCGCAGAGGTGGTTGCCATCGGCGGTGACATGGATGAGCAGTTCGGTGTCGACGCGGCTGGTCGGTCCGTCGATGCCGACACCATCGGTCCCGGTCCCGGGCCCGTCGGCTTCGCTCGCGCCGCGCCCGTGGGCGCGGGCCGCCGGTGGTGCGGTGACGACGGCGACCAGCGCATCGGCGCGTTGCTGGGCGAGCGACGGACGGGAGTCGTCGTCTTCGACCCCGCTCGCCGCGCCCATGGGCGCGCGCATGACCTGGGTGTCGATGACTGCGCACACGGCGCCGGCGTCGGCCGGTTCGAGCCGAGCGGTGATGGTGACCAAGCCATCGGGGTCGGTGCGCCACGACACGGAGCGCTCGCGGTGCTGCCGGCGGGCGATCTCGTCGGGGTCGTCGTGGCGATGCAGCCATGCGGCGACCGCCGAACCGAGGTGACCGACCGGCGTGGAGCGGGCGAGGTCGACGAGTGCGTCGACGTTGTCGTCGGAGAGGTGCGGCACGATCGTGCGGGCCTTCGCGAATGAGACGTCACCGTCGGCCATGGCCGCGTCGAGGACGGTCCAGCGCCGCATCGCCCGGGCGACCCGCACCTGGCGGTGCGCGGTCGACAGCTCGATCTCACACGCGTCGGCCAGCCAGGCCGCGCAGCTCAGCGCACCCCAGAGCACGTATGCGTCGCGAGCGTCGATCTCGCCGATCAGGCGCAGCAGCGCGTAGGTGTCGGTTGCCAGGTGTCGAGCCAGAGTGACGACCTCGTTGCCCAACCATTCCGACGGGGTAGCGGCCAGGTCGAGCGAATCGTCGAGGCTGCCGGAAGTGGGTCCGGGTCCGCCGGCGGTGTCCGCTGAGTTCCCGGTTGCCTGGGCCGCGCCCGCGGGCGCGGCCGGTTGGGATCGAGCCGATCGCGGCTGCTGACCGGACGGCCGCGATCGGTCACCGGAGGGAACATGGATCGGTGCCGATTCGGTGCTTCGAACGTCTTGTTCTGGGGTGGTGAGCATGGCCTTCCTCCTACGATCGAACGCAGTTCGATCGTAGGTAGGGGGTGTGACATTGTCGGGCCGAAAGCGGTGGATCCGACCGAGAAATCTGAAAATTCTTCTGTGCTCCCGGCGATGGTGCGGGTCGTGAAGATTCGACGACGGATTTCGGCCGCCGCGCCCGTGGGCGCGGCCTCGGCCGCGCCGGGACGAGACGGTCTGGTGCCTTGGCCGGTCGCGCCCGCGGCGCCGGGCGAGACCCCGCTCGCCCGCCGCGGGGGGTACTACTGGATCACGAGCGCGACCTCGCCGCCGTTCGATCGGATTTGATCGATGGTGAACTTCTGCGTGCCCCGGTGCGTCACCGTGATGCCATGACCGGAGCGCGGAGGAAGGTCGGGGGCAGCGAGGGTCATCCGGCACCAGTTCGATTGGAAAGGGACGCCTTCGAAGTCGGGCAGACCACCGAGGTTCAGGTCGCGCAGGCGCTGGTTGGCACGGTCGAGCCGGAGTTGGGCGACGGCAAAGGGGTCACCGTCGGCGGAGGCGATGCGAACGGCAAAGATTCCATCGATCAGTTGCTCGCGATCGTGGCGCTCCCTGTCGGTGTTGCGGATCCCTGCTCCATGTCGACATTGTCTCATTCGCTCCGGTGGTCGCTGACAACCGGCGGCCGACGCGTCAACGACCGC
>JBDZUV010000232.1:0-1955 GCA_040255345.1 Actinomycetota bacterium
CGGCGGTGCCGGGCCGCTCGTACCACGATCCGATGACCGTCAGGGCCGCTACCGCGCCGCCTCAGGGGCGATCGGCGAGCAGCGTCCGGGTACGTGGCCGTCCGTCAGTTCAGGGTTGGGCGGCGCCCCCACCCCCGACCGAGGCGCGGTGAGGGCCTACGGTGGCAGGCGCCGTGACCGACCCCACCCCGCTCCCCGACCAGGTCGTCACACACGGCAACGTGCGGGTGACGGTGCTGACCGACCGTCTGGTGCGCATCGAGTACGCGGCCGACGGGGTCTTCGAAGACCGCCCGACACTCGCGGTCGCGAACCGACGGTTCGCCCCCGTCCGGTTCAGCGCCACCACCGAAGGCGATGCGCTCATCGTCGACACCGGCGCGGTACGCCTGGAGTGCGCCGACACCTCCCGACCGTTCACCGCCCGGACCCTCGGCGCGCGGGTCAGCACCGGTGACGGCGAGGCGACCTGGCACCACGGGCAACGCGACCGCGCCAACCTGGGTGGCACCGTGCGCACCCTGGACGGCTGGAAGGGCAGCACCACGTCGCGGTTCGTCGACTTCGACCCCGCGACCGGTGTGGTCGACGCATGGGACGAACAACCCCTCGAGCCCGGGTTGCTGTCGCGCGGGGGCTGGGTCGTCGTCGACGACTCGGCGAGCGTGCTCGTCGAGACCGGCCGGCGCCGTGGTGCCCGCCCCCGAGCCGTCGCCCGCGCCGCGGGTGCGCGCCACGACCTGTATCTGTTCGCCTATGGCACCGATCACAAAGGCGCCTTGCGCGCCGCGTCGCAACTCCTGGGCCCCCAACCGCTGCCGCCCCGGTACGCCTTCGGGTACTGGTACAGCCGCTACTACCCCTACACCGACCGCGAACTGCTCGAGCTCACCGACGATTTCGATCGCTACGACGTGGGCGTCGACGTGCTCGTGATCGACATGGACTGGCACCGCCTCGGCTGGACGGGCTACTCGTGGGACCGCGACCTGTTCGCCGACCCGACCGCGACGCTCGCCGCTCTGCACGACAGACGCCTGCACGTCGCGCTGAACCTGCACCCCGCGGATGGCGTCGGGCGCCACGAAGACCAGTTCGCCGCCATGTGCGCGGCGCTGGGCCGCGACCCGTCCAGCACCGACCGCATCGCCTTCGACATCACCGACCCCGCCTTCGTCGACGCCTACTTCGAACTGCTGCACCACCCCGAAGAGGACCGCGGCGTCGACGTGTGGTGGATGGACTGGCAGCAGGGCTCCGCCACCCCGATACCCGGCCTCGACCCGCTCGCCTGGCTGAACCTGCTGCACTGGGACGACCAGGCCCGGCGTCGCCCCAAGCGCCGACCGATCTTCTTGAGCCGCTGGGGCGGGCTCGGCGCGGGCCGCCACCCGCTCGGGTTCTCCGGCGACACCCATGCCACCTGGGAGTCGCTCGCCTTCCAGCCCGGGTTCACCGCGACCGCCGCGAACGTGCTGTACGGCTACTGGAGCCACGACATCGGCGGACACTTCCAGACCGAACCCGACGCCGAGCTGTACACCCGGTGGATCCAGTTCGGCGCCTACTCACCCGTGCTGCGCACCCACGGGTCACTCGATGCGTTCCTGGAGCGGCGGGTCTGGGAGTACCCGAACCCGTTCCGGGACGTGATGATCGACACGATCCGCCACCGCTACGACCTCGTCCCGTACCTGTACACCGAAGCCCGCAAGGGCGTCGACGACGGCTTGTCGCTCGTGAGGCCGATGTACCACGAGTATCCCGAGGCCGCCTCGGCCTACGACGCGCCGGGTCAGTACCACTTCGGCGACCAGATGATCGTCGCACCGGTCACCTCGCCGAACGACGACGATGCGATGGCCGCGGTGCGGGTCTGGCTGCCTCGCGGCGACTGGTTCGACGTCGCCCATGGCACCCGTGTGACCGTCGACGCCGACGACGGCGCCTGCGTC